>VBLM01000243.1 GCA_005879095.1 Deltaproteobacteria bacterium | reverse complement strand
CGATGCGGTCGAGTTCGGCATGGGCTATTCGTTTCACGGCTTCGAAGACCGGACGTATCCGGGCCGGCTCTTCGCCACCGTCGACGCGGCGGGCGGGCTCGCGCTGGTCGCGGCGCTGCCGATGGAACGGCTGGTCAAGGGCGTAGTCCCGAGTGAAATCTTCGCCCACGCGCACAGCGAGGCCTTGAAAGCGCAGGCGGTGACCGCGCGCGGCGAAGTGCTGGCGAAAATCGGCGCGCGGCACCTCGGCGACCCGTATCTTCTCTGCGCCGAACAGCACTGCCAGGTCTACAAGGGCATCGCCGCCGAGGACCCCGGCACCGACGCGGCAGTCGACGCGACTCGCGGCGAGGCCCTGTTCGCGTCAGCCGAGGGCGGGAGCCGGCTCGTCGATTCCGTCTACTCGGCGGTGTGCGGCGGATTCACCGAGGACAATGACGCCGTCTGGGGCGGGCCGCCGAATCCATCGCTGCGCGGCAGGCCTGATTTCGACCCCAAGGCGCCGGGAATGGCGCCGTTCGCCGACGGCATCGGCGACGCCCTCGTCGCGCGTTTCGTGCGCATGAACCCGGTGCCGACCTACTGCGCGCTGAGCGGCCTCGCCAAGCCGGAGAAAGTCCGCTGGCGCCGCGCCTTCACTCAGAGTGAAGTCGATGAGGCCTGCTCGGCGCTCGGCGTCGGAGCGATCAAGGCGATGACCGTGGAAGGCCGCGGCGTCTCCGGCCGGGCGCGGGCGCTGCGCATCGAGGGCGCCAGGGGCACCGCGCGCGTGTACGGCGAGCTGCCCATCCGGCGCCTCTTTCACAACCTGAACAGCGGGATGTTCGTGGTCGAGAAGGTCGGTCTCGAGTGGGTCTTCACCGGCGGCGGCTGGGGCCACGGCAGCGGCATGTGTCAGACAGGCGCCATCGGCCGGGCGGAGCGGGGTGCGACTTACGTCGATATCCTCGGCTGGTACTACTCGGGCGCAAGACCCGTGCGTATCTATTGAAATCGGCCGCCGCCGGCCTTTGTTCACCGTCCGTGCTCCCGGAAACGTCCAAAAACGCCAAGGAGCACCCATTTCGGCCGCATGGGCACTCGCCTGTTTCGGGGCGCCGGGCTTACAATAGGCTCGCAATGCCCTTGCCTCAGAAGCCGGTGCGGCGCGGGAGCCGCCTCTCGCTCGCGGTCGCGATCTCGCTGATCGCGCACGCGCTGGTGCTGCCGTTCGTGGCCAGGGACGCGAATTTCCACATGCCGAAGCACCCGGTGCGGCAGGTGGTCTCGCTGCTGTCGACGGCGCGCTCGCAGCTCCAGGGCGTGCGCGCAGGGCCGAATACGGTTTCCGACGCGCAGCAGGTGCCGAACCTGCCGCCATCGGTGAAGCTGCCCATGCCGCAGCCGGTGCCGGAGAAGATGCAGGGCGGGCAGGTGGTCGATCTGGGGCCGACCAACGACCTCGCCCCCGAAAAACCTACCAAGTACCTGTCCGAGCGCGACAGCCGCGTCTTCAAGGAGACGCGCGCGCGGGAGACGTCGGCGTTCTTCAAGAACGCGCTGTCGAAGATCCAGAAGGAAGGCCGCAAGGACAAGGCGCAGTCGGGCACACCGGCCTTCAGCGACAATCCGGGCGAAAGCGGCAAGAACGGCGGCGGTGCCGAGCAGAAGCGCGCCAGGCAGGAAGCCGAGCTGCCGGCCAGGCAGCGGCGCGACGCGCTGCGGGTGGCGGAGGCGCCGGACGGGACGCTGCGCACGCGGGACTCGACCGAGGCGTACAAGGGCACCGGCAAGCGGGTGGCCATCGCCGAGCCGGGCGCGGAAGGAAAGGTTTCGAACCTCGGGCCGGGCGCGCCGGGTGCGGCGGCGGGTTCTCCGGGTGAGCTCAAGCCTTTGAAGCTCACGCTCGATCAGCCGGTCGGAGCGCTGGGGCCGATCGCGGGCGGGCCGATGCCGGACGATCTGCGCGGCGTCGAGGAGGGCGACGAGACGCTGCTCAACTCGCGAAGCTTCAAATACGCGGGCTTCCTCAACCGCGTGAAGGAGACGGTCGGCCGGGTCTGGGTGCAGAAGGTCCAGGACGAGGCCGGCAAGCGCGACCCGACCGGGCAGCTCTATTCGTACAAGGACCGGCGCACGGTGGTCGAGTTCACGCTCGACCGGCAGGGCGAGATCACCGACGTGCGGGTGGCGGCCTCGAGTGGCGTGCCGTACCTCGACACCGTCGCGGTGGACGCGTTCCGCGTCGTGCAGCGGTTCCCGAATCCGCCGCCCGGCCTGATTCCGGAGCATCCGGGCGTGGTCAGCCTGCCGTTTGCGTTCACGCTGCTGGCCGCCACCGGCGGGATGAAGATGCAGATCGGCCCGGCATATCTGCCCGGCTCGCCTGCTGCGCGTGGGTTCTAGGACTCATCAATTCGCTGCGGTGGCGTTCGAGGAGAACCTCGCGCTGCGGGAGCTGTTGCCTCATTATCCGGGCGCGCGCGCGGGCGTGCGCGAGATGCAGGTGCAGTGCGATGGCGGCGAGATGTTCCTCTATCCGTTCGGCGCCATCGTCTTTCACGACGTGCCGGCCGAGCGCCGCGACGCCGAGTTGGCGCGGCTCCACAAGCTGCGGCCGGGACTGACCACGCAGGTGGTGCGCGAGTCGTTCACCGTCCGTGAAGAGCCGGGCGCCGAGGTGGACATCGTCTCGGGCACGCTGATGGTCGACCGATTCGGCCCGACGCGCGCCGCGGTGGTCGGGCTGATCGTCGCCCAGAGCGCGGCGATGGAGTACTACGAGCGCATCGTCGCCGACCTCTTCGCGCGGACGACGGCCTTGGTCGATCCGCTGGAGAAGAGCGGCTCGGTGCCGCTGCAGACGCGCCGGCTGCACCAGTTCATCGGGCAAGCGATCGGCACGCGCAGCGAGGTGATCAACGTTCTCACGCTGCTCGACAAGCCCGACGCCACCTGGGACGACCCCGCGCTGGATCGCATCTACGACGATCTGCGCGCCGAGTTCGACCTCGTCGACCGCTACGGCACGCTGACGCAGAAGCTGGAGGGCGTGCAGGACGCGCTCGAGCTCGTCCTCGACGTGGCGCGCGACCGGCGCATGTGGCCGCCGGCCGCCCGCGTTGGGGGGTGCCCTCCTCAAACATGCAGAGAGCGCTTGGGGTCCGTGCCCTCGTGCAGTTGGTAGGAGGCGCTTTCTGAACTCGTCGGTCGCCCCCCAATCGCCGGTCGTCCGGCTCTCTTCCCACTCTGATTTAGCTTCGAAGCAGAATCAGGGTTGGGAGATAGCCGGACGCCCCAGCCGTAGGGGGCAGCGACGAGTTCAGAAATCGCGTCCTACCAACGTCATGAGGGCAAGGGCCGCAGGCGATTTCTGCATGTCTGAGGAGCGGCCCCCTACGGTTGGGGGGGCCGGCGTCACACCGAGTCCGAACCGAATCAGGCTGCGGCCTGGGCTTCGTGCCTGGCTTCGCGGGCGCGGAAGTTGAGGACCAGGGCGACGGCCATGATCAGCGCGGCCCACAGCGCCCAGAGGGTGAGGCGGCCCTGATCGATGAGGAAGCCGGCGATGGCCGGGCCGACGATCTGCGCGATCGAGAAGGGCGGGGCGCAGGACGCCGGTGCCGAACGAGGAAAAGCTGGCTGCCACGAGCAGCAGGGCGAGGCCGAAGCTCAAGCCGAGCAGGACGTATCCGAGCGCGGCGCAGAGAAATCCGAGCGTCACCAGGCGCACTTCGCCGAGCCGTTTGACGAGCGCGCCCTGGCGCATCGCGCCCTGGACGATGATGCCGAGGAAGCCGGAATACATGAAGACGTAGCCGACCTCTTTCGGTCCCCAGACGAAGCGGCGCTCGGCGAAGAGCGCGAATCCGGCAGTGAAGGTCGCGAACGCGAAAGTGAAGAGGAAGAAGTCGATCAAGAGCCCGCCCAGCACGGGTCGGCGGAAGTATTGAAAGTACGTACCCCAGTCGAGCAGCTTGAGCCGCTTTCCCCCGGGCGCGACCGGCGCTTCGATCTCCTGCTCGGCGTTCGCGGGCTTGAGCCCTTCGGGGTGCGGCGGGACCGGGGGCAGCAAGAACGTGGCCGGGGCCGACGAGAAAGCCGATCCCGAAGGCAATCCCGATCACCGCGAAGGCGCGCGCGCGCTCCTTGGGCGTAGTGACGTCGGCGATGTACGCCTGCGCGATGGAGAGGTTGCCGGCGGTGAGACCGTCGATGATGCGGGCGAGGAAGACGATGGCCAGATTCGGCGCCCAGGCGAGGACGAGGAAGCCGGCGAAGGTGCCGATCTGGCTGGCGGTGAGCACCGGCTTGCGGCCGACGTGATCGGAGAGCTGGCCGAGGATGGGGCCGGCGATCAGCTGGCAGAGGGCGTAGGTGCTGACGAGCAGGCCGACCACGGTGGGGCTGGCGTTGAAATGCTCGGCGTAGAACGGGAGCAGCGGCAGCATGATGGTGAGGCCGAGGACGTCCACCACCACGATGAGGAAAATTGCCAGGAGCGGAGACTTCATCGGGCGCGGAGCCTCTGGCACGCTTCTTCGAGGACCGCGTCGTCTTTGGCGAAGCAGAATCGCAAGAGCTTTTCGCCGGTCTCGCCACGGTAGAACGCGCTGCCCGGCACCGACGCGACGCGCGTCTTTTCCAGCACGTGCATGGCGGCGTCGCGGGCAGTGCGGAAGCCGAGGCCGCTGCAGTCAGCGAGCACGTAGTAGGCGCCCTGGGGCACGATCGGCGGCAGGTTCGCTCGTGTCAAAGCGTCGCAGATCAGGTCGCGCTTGTGCTGATACGACGACTGCAGCTCGTCGAAATAACTCTTCGGCGCGTCGAATCCGGCGGCCGCGCCGAGTTGCAGCGGCGTCGGCGCGCAGACGTAATCGAGGTCGTTGACCAGCGTGATCGCTTTGGTGAACGGCTCCGGCGCGACCGCGTAGCCGAGCCGCCAGCCGGTGATGCTGAACGTCTTCGAGAGGCCCATGATCGTCACCGTCCGGTCTCTCGCGAAAGACGCGGGCGAGACGTGCTCGCGGCCGTCGTAGCGGATGTACTCGTAGATCTCGTCGGTGATGATCAGCAGGTCGTGCTTGTTTGCGACTCTCGCCAGCGACTGCAGCTCGGCGCGGGAGAACATCTTGCCGCTCGGATTCGAGGGCGTGCAGACGACGACCGCTCGAGTCTGCGGGGTGATCGCTTTTTCCAAAGCGGCTTCGTCGAGCGCGAAGTCGGGAGGCTGCAAGGTCGCGAACTGCGGCATGAGGCCGGCCACGATCGCGGCATTCAGGTGATAGCCGTAATACGGCTCGAACAGCACGATGCCGTCGCCCGGATCGAGCAGCGCATGGATCGCACAGGCGTACGCGCCGCTCGCGCCCACAGTCACGCAGATTTCCGTACCCGGGTCCGCTTTCAGGCCGTTGTCGCGCGCGAGCTTGCGCGCGATGGCTTCGCGCAGCTCCGGCGCGCCCTCGGCGAACGAATACGTGCTGCGGTTTTCGCGGATGGCCTTGATCGCGCCCTCGCGAACCAGCGGCGGGGTGGGTAGATCGCAGATGCCCTGGCCGAGGTTGATTCCGCCGACGCGCTCGCACTCACGCGTCATGCGGCGGATGTCGGACTGGGCCAGATCTTGTAGCCGGCGCGCGATCTTCATGGCTGGAAAGGATCCTGCAAAGGCGGGCTGGTGGCGAGATCGCGCAGCGTCAGGGAGAGGATCTCGAGGCCGCGCTGGAGATCGTCGATCGGCTGTTTCTCGTCGACGTCGTGACCCGGGTACGGCTTGCCGGGGAACCACATTCCAAACGCGATCGCATTCGGAATCTTCTTGGCGTACGTGCCGCCGCCGGAAATCGCCAGTGGCGGGCGCTCGCCGGTCGCTTTCGCATAGTCGTCCATCAAGCGCTTGACGATCTTCGCGTTGGGATCGAAGACGAGCGGCTCGTCGCCGAAATAGTAGTCGCCCGGTTCGAGACGCGGCGAAAACGCTTT
>VBLM01000242.1:3316-4128 GCA_005879095.1 Deltaproteobacteria bacterium | reverse complement strand
GTCGCCATCTACGACGCGCTGGTGCGGATGGCGCAGGATTTCTCGCTCCGGTACCCGCTGGTCGACGGGCACGGCAACTTCGGATCGCTCGATGGCGATGCGGCCGCCGCGATGCGCTATACCGAGTGCAGGCTGGCGGGGCTCGCGGCCGAGCTGGTGGGCGAGCTGGCCAAGCGGACCATCGATTACCGGCCGAACTACGACGGAACGCAGTTCGAGCCGATCGTGATTCCGGCGCGGCTGCCGCAACTGCTGATGAACGGCACCACGGGAATCGCGGTAGGAATGGCGACCAACATTCCGCCGCACAACCTGGACGAACTTTGCGACGCGTTGATTCAATTATCGAAACACAAAGATCTGCAAACGAAGGACTTGTTGAAATTCGTCAAAGGCCCGGACTTTCCCACCGGCGGTCAGATTCTCAATTCGCGCGCGGAGCTGAAGAGCATCTACGAGACCGGACAGGGCAGCGTCCGGGTGCGCGGCGAGTGGAAGATGGAGGACCTGCCGCGGGGCGGGAAGCTGATCGTAGTGACGAGCATTCCCTACGCGGTCAACAAGGCCAACCTGGTGATGAAGTTCGGCGACCTGGTGCGCGAGCGGAAGCTGACGCCGCTGGTCGACGTACGCGATGAGAGCACCAAGGACGTGCGCATCGTGCTCGAGATCAAGCGCGACACCGATCCCGAGCTGGTGATGGCCTACCTCTACAAGCACACGCCGCTGCAGACGATCTTCGGCGTCAATCTCACGGTCCTGGTTCCGACCAAGAATGCCGAGGTCGGCGCCCCGAAGCGCCTCGATCTGAA
>VBLM01000242.1:0-3297 GCA_005879095.1 Deltaproteobacteria bacterium | reverse complement strand
CGGCTGCACATCCTCGAAGGATTCGAGAAGGTCTACGACGCGCTCGACGAGATGCTCAAGCTCATCCGCAAGAGCGACGGCAAGCAGGACGCGGCCGAGAAACTGATCAAGCGGTTCAAATTGTCCGACGAGCAGGCCGACGCGATCCTGGAAATGAAAGTGTACCGGCTCGCGCGGCTGGAAATCCTCGTCATCGAGAAGGAGGCCAAAGAGAAGCGCGCGGAGCAGCGGCAACTGAAAGGGCTGTTGGGCAGCGATCGCCTCCGCTGGGGTGTGGTGCGTGACGAGATCATCGAAATTCAAAAAGCGTACGGCGACAAGCGGCGCACGCGCATCGGCGGCGCGGGATCGGAAGAGCTGGAGTACAGCGAGGAGGCGTTCATCGCCGACGAGGACGCGCACGTCATCCTCACCCGCGACGGATGGATCAAGCGGGTGCGCGAGATCAAGGATCCGACGCAGACCCGCGTGCGCGAGGGCGACGAGGTGGCGTTCGTCCTGGCTGGCTCGCTGAAGAACAACCTGGTGCGGCTACGGCGATCCGGTGCAGAAGCTGTTCAAGTTCGACGACAACGAGCGCGTGGTCGGGGCGCTGTCGCTCGACCCGCGCCTGGACCGGCCGGAGAAGATGATCGCCATCTCGCGCAAGGGTTACGGTTTGCGATTTGCGCTCGCTCCGCATACCGAATTATCGACGCGCGCGGGTCGCCGTTTTGCGAAACCGGGCGGCGGTGACGAGCTTCTCGGCGTGGTTCCGGTGCACGATCGCGATCGGCTGGCGGTGGTGACCGAGATGAGCCACACGCTGGTGACCAAGGCGAACGAGGTCAACGAGCTGGCCGGTCCCGGTCGCGGGGTCACCGTGATCAAGGTCAGCGGAGACGATCGGGTGATCGCGTTCCTCTGCACCAGCAGCAAGCAGGCGGCCATTCCGTTGGAGACGACCAAGGGCCGCAAGCTCGAGTTGAGCACCTTCCGCCAGGAGCCCGTCGGCCGCGGCGGGCGCGGGCACCAGATGGTCAAACGTGACAAGCTGAAAGAGCCGCCGCTGCCGCCGGTCTTCGTCGCCCTGCCCGAAGAGGAGAAGAAATAATGGCGGTGCGCAAGACGCGATACAGCGCCGCCGACATCCAGGTGCTGGAGGGGCTGGAGCCCGTCCGCAAGCGGCCGGCGATGTACATCGGCGGCACCGACACGACGGGGTATCACCATCTGCTCTGGGAGATCCTCGACAACTCGGTCGACGAGGTGATCAACGGGTACGCCGCGCGCATCGACGTGACGCTGCACAAGGACGGCAAGACCGTCACCGTCGTCGACGACGGGCGTGGCATTCCGGTCGACATGATGGCGAAGTACAAGAAACCTGCGCTGGAAGTTATACTTACTACACTTCATAGCGGCGGCAAGTTCGAGCAGGGCAACTACATCCACTCCGGCGGTCTGCACGGAGTGGGGGCGAGCGTGGTCAACGCGCTGTCGAGCAGCCTGATCGCGCGCGTGAAGCGCGACGGGAAGCGCTATTTGCAGACGTACGCCAAGGGTCTCGCGACCTCTCGTCTGAAGAGCGAAGGCCCGGCGCGCGGCACGGGCACGACCATCACCTTCACGCCCGACGCCGAAATCTTCGGCCTGAAGGCGCGGTGGGATCCGGCGCTGATCCGCGATCGGCTGGAAGCCAAGAGCTACCTGCACCGCGGGATGACGCCCGTTATTCGCGAGCGTCTCGAGATCGCGAGCTACCTCCATAAAGGCGTCAAGATCCTCTTCGAGAACGAGGCCGCGGAGGCCGAACACCCGGCGCGCGAGGTCTTCCAGCACGACGAAGGCCTCGGCGACTATCTCAAGAAGATCCTCGCCGAGCGGAGGGCGAATCCGGTCCATGAGTCGCCGTTCCAGCTCACGCGCGAGCACGAGGAGTCGGGCCTGAAGCTCGATCTCGTGTTGCGCTGGACCGAGTCGACCGACGAGCATCTGCGCAGCTACGTCAACGGCATACCGACGCCGCAAGGCGGAACGCACGAGGCGGGGCTGCGCGGCGGAATCGTCAAGGCGGTGCGCAACTATATCGAGACGCACGCGCTGGCGCCCAAGGGAGTGACGCTGACCGCGGAGGATATTCGCGAAGGTATAGTAGCTATACTTTCATCTTATGTGGTCGATCCGCAGTTCCAGGGCCAGACCAAGGGTCGCCTGAACAATCCCGAGTCGGCCGCGCAGGTGGACGGCGTGGTGCGGCCCGCGCTGGAGAAGTGGCTCAACGAGAACAAGACCGTCGCCGAGCCGATCATCGCCCGCATCATTCTCGCCGCGCGCGCCCGCGAAGCGTCGCGCGCGGCGGCGCAGCAAGTGACGCGCAAGACCGCCGTGTCGCACCGGCTCAACCTGCCGGGCAAGCTGGCCGACTGCGCGTCGACGTATCCTCTCGAAAGCGAGCTGTTCATCGTCGAGGGCGATTCCGCCGGCGGCTCCGCCAAGCAGGGCCGCGATCGGCGCACGCAGGCGATTCTTCCCCTGCGCGGCAAGGTGCTGAACGCCGAGCAGGCCTCGACCGAGAAAGTCGGACAGAACAAGGAGCTGCAGGACATCGTCTCCGCGCTCGGCTGCGGCATCGGCGAGGACTTCAAGGCCGCCAATCTTCGTTACGGAAAGATCTTCCTCTTGATGGATGCGGATTCGGACGGGCACCACATCTCGACGCTGCTGCTCACCTTTTTCTATCGGCACATGCGCGAGTTGATCAAGAGCGGCCACATCTTCATCGCGCAGCCGCCGCTGTACAAGATCGAGATCGGCAAGGACACCTGGTGGGCGCTCGACGACGCCGACCGCGAGCGGATCCTGCGCGATCACGGGAAGGGCAACGCCAAGCCGAACATCATGCGCTTCAAGGGGCTGGGCGAGATGACTGCGGACGAGCTGAAGGGCACTACGCTCGATCCGAGGAAGCGCATCGCGTTGAAGGTGACCATCCCCGAAGACCAGGCGTTGGTCACGGAGCAGACCATCAACGACCTGCTCGGCAAGGACGTGAGCGCGCGTTTCCGCTTCATCATGGAGCGCGCCGCGGAGGTTCGCGACCTCGATGTCTGACGGCTTCCGCCGCGATCTGGAGCTGGCGCCGGGCGGGGGGTTCCGGCTGCGGCGGAGACTGTCGGCGCGGATCTTCTCGGCGCTGCTGGCGCTGGCGGCCGTCGCCTGGGGCGCGTTCGATCTGTCGATCGGTTATCGAATCGTTGGTGCTGCAACGATTGCGCTGGCGGTCGCGTTCATCGTGCAGCTGGCCTACGCCGAGCT
>VBLM01000241.1 GCA_005879095.1 Deltaproteobacteria bacterium | reverse complement strand
GATTGTCCAGCTCGCCCATGAAGTAGCGGTCGATGCGCAGCCAGTGCATCTCGCGGCTGCGCCAGACCCGGTCCTTGCCGACCACCGGCACGTTGTTCTCCGACTGGCACGCGACCATGCAGCTGTTGCAGCCGGTGCAGCGCGAGAGATCGATGGCCATGCCCCACTTGTGTCCCGGATACTCCTGCGGCGCGTGGTAGCTGAGCGGCGGCCCGCGGTGCCCGGCCAGCTCTTCCTGCGTCTCTTTCAATTTGCGCAGCGTGGTCGAGACCGCGATGGTGCGGCCCTCCATCGAGTGGTGCTCCTGCGTCTGCGCGAGTCTGGTTTTTCCGCCGAGCGGCGTGACGGTGAGGCCCGGTCCGAACCAATGTCCCTCCGCGTGCCGCAAGGTCGCGGTATCGAAGCCGAGGCCCTTGCAGAGCATTTCGCCGGCGCTGCGGCGGCCGTACCCCATCGAGACGCTGACGCAGTCGTCGGCGTGGCCGGGAGCGAGGATGACGGGGGCGAGAACGGGCGGACCGCGCAAGCCGAGATCGACCAGATCGCCCTGCTTCACGCCGAGCGCGGCGGCGGTGGCGGGGCTGATCAGCGCGCCGTTTTCCCAGGTGAGCTTGGTCACCGGATCGGGCAGCTCCTGCATCCAGGCGACGTTGGCGAAGCGGCCGTCCCAGACGCGGTAGTCGGGGACGATGTTGATCTCCATTCCCGCGATCGTCTCGGCGGGCGGGACCTTCATTGCTTCGGCAAGGATCGCGTCGTGGCGCACGAGGACCGTTTCCGGCCTCGTCGCGGTGCCGTCGATGAAGCCGTCGGCGATCCACTTCTCCCACGTCAGCTCGTCGGGCGCGGTGGTCTTCCAGAACTCGCGCAGCTGCGTGTAGCTGGTGCGATCGCCTTCGCCGAGGAACGCCGCCAGCACTTCGGCTTCGCCGGCGCCCGCATACAACGGCGCGATCAGCGGCTGGCGGAAGGTGACCGTGCCGTCGTGGGCGCGCGCGTCGCCCCAGCTCTCGAGCGGATGCAGCGCGGGAACGACCCAGCCAGCGCGCTCGGCGGTCTCGTCGGCGTAGAGCGATCGATAAACGGAATGCGGGACTTGCGAAAGCGCCTTGCCGAAATTGAGATCGGACGGCGCGCCGTACGCCGGGTTCCACGCGGTGATGACGACGGTGTCGACCTTGCCCGCGCGCATTTCCTCCGCCAGTTGCTTCAAAGCGCGCGGACCGGCGTCCATCTCGTGCAGCACCGGCTTCGCTTGCGCCGCGCAGTCGCTGCTCAACGCGGAGTTGATCGCGTGGGCGGCGGCGTGCAGGGCGGGCGGCTGGCGCGGACCGACCGCAACCAGCGCGCCGCGGCCGGCGCGGACGAGGTCCTTCGCCAGCACGTCGGCGAAGCGCGCGTCCCGGGGATGCAGCGGGAATCGCTGCGCGAGCGGCGCGTAACGCGCCAGCAAAGGGACCTGGCCCGCCAGCCGTCCGAGCAGCGCGAGGCCGAAGCGCTGCACGTCGGTCGGCTTCACGCGCAGCCGGTGGTCGGCGTTCATCCCGGTGACGGTGAGGTTGGCCTCGACGGCATAGAGCCGACCCATCGGACCCACCGACGGATCGCGTTTCGCCGCCCAGGCTTTCATGTTGGGAACCGTGCCCGGCATCGCGGAGAGCAGGTCGGCGTCCAGCGAGCAGACGACGGTGGCTTTCGAGAGATCGACGCGCGTCTCGTAGACGCCGCCGAAGGCAAGCTGCGAGCCGTCGTGGATCTGTTGCAGCGGGATCGCGCTCCACGAGGCGAATCGCGCCTTCGGATAGTTTTCGATCAGCCGCTGCCGCAGATGTCCGATCAGCGGCGACGAGCTCGGCTCCATCAGAAAGCGCAGGCCTTCGCCGCCCCGCTCGCGCAGGATGCGCGCGATCGCCAGCGTGGCGCCGAGGAAGTCGCGCCAGGAGCGCGGCTGGTTCTGGTACTGCACGACCTTGAGCCGCTGCGGATCGTAGAGGCGCAGGATCTCGGCCTGCTCGAGCACGCCGATCGCGCCGCGGCTCGAAGGGTGCTCCGGGCTGCCTTCGATCTTCGTCGGCCGGCCCTCGCTGGCGGTGACGAGCAGTCCGGTCGCGCGCCCATCGAGCGTGCTGCAGGTCGCGTAGTGCAGCGGATTGCCGGGCGTCACTTCCGGCGGCTGCCGCGTGTACGGAAGGATCTTCTCGTCCGGCGGCTTGAGACATCCGCCCAGCGTCGCCATCGCCGCGCTCGCGCCGAGCAGCTGCAGGATTCCGCGCCGCGACAGCTCATCGGGCGCTTCCGCGCCCAGCTCGCGCGACGGTTCCGGAGGCCTCTGCAGCTCATCCACGCTGCGCCAGATGGGGAGTTTCATCGATGGCATGTGGTGCACGAGACCCGTGTCTGTACGTGGTACTGCTCTTTCAGCGCGCGCCCGATCTCGAGCTGCTCCTTCGGTTTCCACGTCATGTTGGTGATCTGATCGCGCGGGCGGAGAAACTTCTCCGGCGCGCGGTGGCAGTCGAGGCACCAGCCCATCGTCAGCGGCTGGCCCTTCTCGACGGCCGGCATCTCGTCGACGCGGCCGTGGCAGGTGACGCAGCCGACGCCCTGCCTCACGTGGATGGAATGGTTGAAGTAGACGAAGTGAGGAAGCTTGTTGACCTTGTTCCAGACGATCGGCCGATCGGCGAAGTACGCTTCGCGAACCGGCGCGAGCTTGGGGCTCTTGTTCCAGATCTGCGCGTGGCAGTTGAGGCAGACCGAGGTCGGAGGCACGCCGGCGTTCGGTGACTTCTCCACCAGGTAGTGGCAGTAGCGGCAGTCGATGCCCTCGTCGCCGACGTGATGCCGGTGATCGAACTGCACCGGCTGATCGATCGGGTCCTGCATCTGCTGGTAGTACGGCGTGCGCACGTAGATCATCGGGCCCGCGATCAGGCCGCCGCCGAACAAGAGTGCGAGGCCGACCAGCGCCGCGCGGAACGTGGTGTTGGACGACGGCTTGAAGAGCGAGCTCATTCCTGTCCCACCGTGGTGCGCCGGGCCAGCAGCCAGGCGGATGCAGAGCAAAGATCGGACGAGTTGGCAAGCGTCACTTCGCTCGGTGTCGGTGCGGTGGCACGTAACTAACCTGACGCATGGCGAAGACTGTCGGCGATTTCGTGATCGAGCGGCTGAAGGCTTGGGGCGTGCAGCGCGTCTTCGGCTATCCGGGAGACGGCATCAACGGGATCATGGCGGCGTTCGAGCACGCCGGGAACGAGCCGCGATTCATCCAGGCGCGGCACGAAGAGCTCGCGGCGTTCATGGCGGGGGCCCATGCAAAATTTACCGGTGAGCCAGGCGTCTGCCTGGCGACGTCGGGGCCGGGCGCGATCCATCTGCTGAACGGTCTCTACGACGCCGCGATGGACCACCAGCCGGTGGTCGCCATCGTCGGACAGTCGGCCACGACAGCGCTCGGCGGCGAGTATCAGCAGGAAGTCGATCTGCAGAACCTCTTCAAGGACGTCTGTCATAATTTCATAACGACGGTTACAACGGCGGCCGCCGCGCGGCACGCGATCGATCGCGCCTTCCGCATCGCTTTGAGCGATCGCTGCGTCACCTGCGTCATCTTTCCCAAGGACGTGCAGGAGGAGAAAGCGGTCGAACAGCAGCAGCACCTGCACAACACGATCCATTCGAGCGTGGGTTACAGCGCGCCGAGGGTCGTGCCGCGCGACACGGATTTGAAACGCGCCGCAGAAGTTCTCAACGCCGGCTCGCGCGTCGCGATGCTGGTCGGCGCCGGCTGCATGCGCGCCGCCGACGAAGTCGTGCAGGTCGCCGACGTGCTCGGCGCCGGCGTGGCCAAGGCGCTGCTCGGCAAGGCCGTCCTGCCCGACGAGACGCCGGGGTGCACCGGATCGATCGGCCTGCTCGGCACCAGAGCGAGCTGGGATCTGATGAGCGGCTGCGACACGCTGTTGATGGTCGGCTCGTCGTTCCCCTATTCGGAATTCCTGCCCAAGGAGGGCCAGGCGCGCGGCGTCCAGATCGATCTCGCGGGACGCATGTTGAGCATCCGGTATCCGATGGAAGTCGCGCTGCAGGGTGACGCGGCCGAGACGCTGCGCGCGCTCCTTCCTTATCTGAAGCGCAAGAACTTGAGGCGCACGCGCACGTCGCAGCCAAGCCGCTCAATCCGGCGCTGATGTTCTTCGAGCTGAACAAGCGGCTGCCGGAGAAGGCGATCTTCACCGCCGATTCGGGCTCGACCGCGTGCTGGTACGCGCGCTTCCTCGACATGCGCAAGGGAATGATGGGGTCTTTGAGCGGCAATCTCGCGACCATGGGCCCCAGCATGCCGTACGCGGTGGCGGCCAAGTTCGCCTACCCGGATCGGCCGGTGTTCGCGCTCGCCGGCGACGGCGCGATGCAGATGAACGGCATGAACGACCTGATCACCGTCGGCAAGTACTGGAAGGAATGGAAGGACCCGCGCTTCGTCGTGCTGGTGCTCAACAACCGCGACCTGAACATGGTGACGTGGGAGCTGCGCGCGCAGTCGGGCGAGCCGAAGTTCGACGGGTCGCAGGAGATTCCGGACTTTCCCTACGCGTCGTATGCGGAGTCGATCGGGCTCATGGGGCTGCGGTGTGATCGGCCGGAGGACGTGGCGAAGACGTGGGACGTAGCGTTGAAAGCCGATCGTCCGGTGCTGGTCGAAGCCGTCGTCGATGCGGAGTTCCCGATGATGCCGCCGCACATCACGCTCAAAGAGATGGTCGCGTACGCCAAGTCGGTGGCGAAGGGTGACCCGGAGTCGAAGCACATGATCGGCGAGACGATCAAGACCGCCGTCGCCGGCATCTTCAAGAAGGACAAGTGAACCTTCACGTTGCCGCGTACACGGTGCCCACCGAGGCGCCCGAGTCCGACGGCACCGCCGAGTGGGACAGCACGACGCTGGTCGTGGTGGAGCTCGCGTACAAGGACGTGCGCGGGCTCGGGTACACCTATGCGGACGCCGCCACGGCGCGCGCGGTACAGTTCCTTGCCTCGTATGTCGAGGATCTGTCGCCTTTTGATACCAGGTTGATTTTCGCGACGGCCGTCAAAGCCGTGCGCAACCACGGCCGTGGCGGCGCGAGCGCGATGGCGATCTCCGCGATCGATTGCGCGGCGTGGGACTTGAAAGCGCGCCTGCTCGGCGTGTCGCTCGCGCGATTGCTCGGGACGGTGCGCACGGAGGCGCCGGCGTACGGCAGCGGCGGGTTCACCTCGATGAGCGAGTCGCAATTGTGCGAGCAGCTCTCGGGTTGGGCGGAGCAGGGATTTTCCGCGGTGAAGATGAAGGTCGGCCGCGACCCGCGCCGCGATCTCGAGCGGGTGCGGGCGGCGCGCAAGGCGATCGGGCGCGGCGTCGATCTGTTCGTCGATGCGAACGGGGCTTATGACCGCAAGGAAGCGTTGAAGTTTGCGGAGGAGTTCGCGGCCGCGGGCGTCAGCTGGTTCGAAGAGCCGGTGGTGAAGACGGACCTCGAGGGGCTCCGGCTGGTGCGGGATCACGCTTCGATGGAGATCACCGGTGGCGAGTACGCGTACGAGCCGGCCGATTTCCTCGCGCTGCTGCCGGTGCTCGACGTGATCCAGGCTGACCTCACGCGCTGCGGCGGCGTGACCGGATTCCTCGACGCGCACGCGCTCTGCGCCGCAAACGAACTGC
>VBLM01000036.1 GCA_005879095.1 Deltaproteobacteria bacterium | reverse complement strand
AACGGCGCCGTGATCCAGAAGCCGATCGCGCTGCGGGCCGGCGACCGCATCGGCGTGGGGCCGGTGACCTTCGAATTCTTCTCGCAGGGCGACGAGACGCGGATCACGTCGCCCGCGCCGAAGCGCGAGGCCGAAACGCGCATCTCCGCGATGCCTTCGGCGCAGGCGCGGTCGATCGATCCGCGCGCGGGCGGCGCTCCGCCGTCGGCCGGCGCCTCCGCGCTCTGGGCGCAGCTGCCGCTCTACGCGAAGGTCGCTGCCATCGGCGGTTTGGCGTTGATCCTCATCGGCGTGGCGCGCGCGGCGGTGACCAGCCGGGCCGGGCAGCACGGCCTCGCTTGTCCGGACACGGTCGCGGTCGACGACGACACGGCCGGCTTCTCGTTCGGCGCGGGCGAGGTCGACGTGCAGTGCGGCGGCAAGGTCGTCTTCGGCTTCAACGTGCCGCCGCAGACCCGGGTCCTCTTCCATTACCAGGCGATGCACATCGGAAGCCCGAGCGAGCTGGAGCTGCGCGTCAACGGCAAGCACCTGGCATGGGCGCCGGCGGCGGGCGCGCGCGGCGATCCGCAAGTCGTGACGCTGCCACAGGAGTCGCTCTCCGCCGACGGCAGCAACTTCGTCGCCTTCACCCAGAGCCAGAAGGGCAAGGAGTGGTCGGTGGGCAAGGTGCGCGCCGAGATGCTCGCCATCACGCCGGGCGATCTCGTCGCCGCGAAGCAGGCGTACGATCGCGGCCGCCGCAAGTTGGAGGAGCGCCGCATCGCTCCGCGCAACCTCTACGACGCGTGGAAGGCGTTCATCGACGCGCGCCGGCAGATGGAGGGGCTCGCTTCCCGGCCCGCGCTCTACGGGGAGGTGGCGCAGCTGATCAAGGACTGCGAGCGCGACCTCGAACGCGAGTGCGGAAAGCTCCTCTTCAGCGCGGCGCGATTCGAGCGATACGGGCAGGACGAGAAGGCGCAACAGACCTATCGCGAGGTGCTGCTGCACTTTCCCGGCGAGGACCCGACCGGCTGCCGCAAGAAAGCGCAGGGGAACATCGTCTCCGCGCAGACCGCGGCTGCTTCCGAGTAGTGGTACGCTCAACGTCTCATGCCGGCCGCTAAACCACCGCCGCGCAAGCCGCTTACGAAGGCGGAGCCGCCGGTCGAGGTGACCGAGCCGGGCGCACCGCCGCCGGTGCAGCCCGGGCCCGGCGATGCCACGCTGGTTTACGACAAGAACAAGGGCCGGGCCAAAGCCGCCGACGCGCCGCGGCTGGTCATCACTGCCGGCCCGCGGAAAGGGACCGAGTACCCGCTCACCGAGGCGCTCACCACCATCGGCCGCGGTTCGGACAACGTGCTGGTCATTCCCGACATCTCCGTCTCGCGCCAGCACTCGCGGCTGGAGAAGCAGGGCGAGCGATGGGTGGTCCTCGACCAAGGCTCAGGGAACGGGACCCGCGTCAACGGCAAGACGATCGAGCGCTATCCGCTGAAGCACGGCGACGAGATCGAGATGGGCGACACCAGGGTCCGGTTCATGGAGCCCGGCGGTGTAGTGGTGAAAGGTGGGAAGGTGTCGTCGCCGGCGGTACCCAGGCTGGAAGTCACCGGCAACAAGATTCCGCCGAAAAACTCTCTGAAGAAGCGGGGGCCGCTCTACGCCGCGATCGGGCTCGCGCTGGCAATCGTTCTCGCCGCCGGCCTGATCAAGAAACAGCGGCAGGACGCGGCCGATGCCGAGGCCGCGGCGCAGGGCGCCGAGAGCCGCGAGTTCGCGCAGAAGCGGTTCCAGGAGGGTGTGGCGCTGCTCAAGCAGGGCAAGTGGGCCGAGGCTCGCGACAAGCTCAAGATCGCGGCCGAGCTGAACGGGCAGGATCCGGAGATCGCGCGCTATCTCGAGTCGGCAGAGAACGAAGCGCCGCGGGCGCAGCAGCTGGCGGCGGCTCGCGCCGCGCTGGCGCGGAAGGATTACGCGGGAGCACGTGGAGCGCTGGCGGGCGTGCCGGAGGATTCGGCGTTGGCCGAGGCGGCGCACGAGCTGTCTCAGCAGGTCAAAGCAGCCCTCGATTCGGCCGTGCGCGACGCGAAGGCAAGGGTCGAGTCGGGCGATTTCAACGGAGCGCAGGAGCTGCTCGATCCGGTGCTGACCGCCGAGCCGTCGCGCGCCGATGCGCTGGCGGTGAAGGAAGCGATCGGCGCGCAGAAGCGGGTTGCCGCGCCCGTCGTCGAGCGGCGCCGCGAGCGCGCGCCGGACTCGACGCCGGCCCGGTCCGCGCCCGACGTGCAGAGCGTGCTCGAGGCCTACTTGGCCGGCGACATCGGCGCGGCCATCGAGCGCGCGCAGGCGTCCAACAGCCCGCGCGGCGAGCGGATGTTGCAGGAGCTGAAGACCTTCGACGCGGCCTACAAGGACGGCCTGGCGAAGAAACAGGCGGGCAGGACGGCCGAAGCCGTCCGCGCGCTCGAACAGGCGGCGTCGGCCGACCGCGCGATCGGCGGCGGCAAGGACGGCCGGCTCGGGCGCGAGGTGCGCAAGGCGCTTTCGGCGCTCCACTACCAGATCGGCGCGGCGCAGGCCGGCAGCGACGACAGCCTGCCGCAGGCGGCGGCGCACCTGCGCGCGGCGGTGCAGGACGACCCGTCGAACGACGCGGCCTCCTCGCAGCTGCGGCAGATCGCCGATCGGGCGAAGGACATCTACCTGCGCGGCTACGTGGCGAAGGACGACGACGCCGAGTCGGCGCGGAAAGCGTTCAAACTGGTGATCGAGACGCTGCCGGCATCCGACGAGACCGCGCAGAAGGCCAAACGCTGGCTC
>VBLM01000240.1 GCA_005879095.1 Deltaproteobacteria bacterium | reverse complement strand
GGTGCAGAAGAAGGTCGGCGACGCCGAGCGGCAGCACATCCTGCGCAAGAAGATGGAAGCGATCCAGGCCGAGCTGGGCGAAGGTCCGGAGAGCGGCGAGGACGAGCTGTCGAAGAAGCTCGCGACGCTGAAGCTGCCGGACGACATTCGGCAGCAGGTCGAGAAAGAGCTGGCGCGGCTGCGCAAGCTGCCGGAAGCCTCGCCCGAGCGCTCGGTCGCGCGCACCTGGCTGCAGTGGATCGCGGACGTGCCGTGGAGCGTCTTCAGCGAAGACAATCTCGACGTCGACAACGCGCGGCGCACGCTCGACGCGGATCATCACGGGCTCGAGAAAGTAAAGAAGCGCGTTCTCCAGTTCCTCGCCGTGCGCAAGCTGCGCGGCGACCTGAAGGGACCCATCCTCTGCCTCTTCGGTCCGCCCGGAGTGGGGAAGACCTCGCTCGGCCAGTCGGTCGCGAAAGCGATGGGGCGCAAGTTCGTTCGCGTCTCGCTCGGTGGAGTGCGCGACGAAGCCGAAATCCGCGGCCACCGGCGCACCTACGTCGGCGCGCTGCCCGGCCGCATCGTGCAGGCGCTCAAGCGCGCCGGCACGTCGAACCCGGTGGTGATGCTCGACGAGGTGGACAAACTCGGCGCTGGGTTCCAGGGCGATCCGTCGGCGGCGCTGCTCGAGGTCCTCGATCCGGAGCAGAACAAGGCATTCGTCGATCACTATCTCGAGGTGCCGATCGATCTCTCCAAGGCGCTCTTCATCGCCACCGCCAACACGCTGGAGACGATCCCGGCGCCGCTGCGCGACCGCATGGAGATCATCGAGATCCCCAGCTACACGCTCGACGAGAAGCGCGCCATCGCGCGCGAGCACCTGTGGCCGAAGCAACTGGAGGCGCACGGGCTGAGCGGCGCGCAGGTCACGCTCACCGACGAGGCGCTGGCGCGGATCGTCACCGCCCATACGCGCGAGGCCGGCGTGCGATCGCTGGAGAAGCGGCTGGCGGACGTCTGCCGTTCGCTCGCGGTCGAGAAAGCCTCCGGCACGCTGGCAGCACTGCGCGAGGTCGGCTTCGACGAGATCGAGCAGATGCTCGGGCCCGATCGCTTCCAGCCCGACGTCCGCGAGACCAGCGGCATGCCCGGCATCGCCGCGGGACTGGCCTGGACACCGGTGGGCGGCGAGGTGCTCTACGTCGAGACCCTCCGCATGCCGGGCCGCGGCCAGCTGATCCTCAGCGGGCAGCTCGGGGACGTGATGAAGGAGTCTGCGCGCGCGGCGATGAGCTACGTGCAGGCGAACGCGGCGGCGCTCGGCATTCCGCCGAAGCCGCTGGAGAACTCCGATGTGCACGTCCACGTCCCTGCCGGCGCGACGCCGAAGGACGGACCGAGCGCGGGCGTGACGCTCTTCACCGCGCTGGTTTCGCTCTTGAGCGGAGTGCCGGTGCGGAGCGACACGGCGATGACCGGCGAGGCCACTCTGCGCGGCCGCGTGCTGCCGGTGGGCGGAATCAAGGAGAAGGTCCTGGCGGCGCACCGGCTCGGCCTCAAGCGGGTGGTCATTCCGCAGGCCTGCGCGGCCGACCTGCGCGAGGTGCCCAAGCAGGTACGCGACGAGCTCGAGATCGTGCTGGTGAAGACGATGCCGGAAGTGCTCGAAGCGGCCCTCGATCGGCCGCGCCTGCGCGCCGCTGCGTAGGCTTTGGCCTTTGACCCTCCAGTGGCAAACTGGAGGGTCATGGCCGAGCAGGCGCCGAAACCACGCTGGGGCGCGAAGCCGAAAGCGGTCGATCCGGAGCGGACCGTTCCGGACGAGAAAGCTTCGCCCGGGCCTGAAGCGTCGGCGCAGGGCGAAGCGCTCGGCAGCGAGCAGACCGGCCATTTCGATCTCAAGCGCGAGCTCGGCCGCGGCAGCCAGGCGGTGGTGTTCGTCGCGCACGATCGTCACATGGGCCGCGACGTCGCCTTCAAGCAATTGCTGCCGGGCGGGCCGCGCGATTCCGAAGATCGCTTCCTCCGCGAGGCGCGCGTGGCCGGACAGCTCGAGCATCCCGGCGTGGTGGCGGTGCACGAAGTCGGCCGCCGCGCCAACGGCGCCCTCTACTGCGCGATGCGGCTGGTGCGCGGCCGCTCGCTCGCCGACGCGTTCAAGGAGAACCGTGGCCGCGCGCGGCTGCAGCTCCTCTCCAACTTCGTCCAGCTCTGCCAGACCATCGCCTACGCGCACGAGCGCGGCGTCGTCCATCGCGACATCAAGCCGGAGAACGTGATGCTCGGCGCCTTCGGCGAGACGGTCCTGCTCGACTGGGGCGTGGCGAAACTGCGCGGCAACCCGGACGACATCAGCGACGTGCTGCGCCCGCCGGAGGTCGACCAGCGCTTCGACGCGACGCAGGAAGGCGACGTGATCGGGACGCCCGCGTACATGAGCCCGGAGCAGGCGCTGGGCAACATCAAGGAGATCGACGAGCAGAGCGACGTCTGGAGCCTGGGCGCGGTCCTCTACGAGCTGCTCACCGGACGGCCGCCCTACACCGACAAGAACGCGGTGCTGCTCCTGATCAAGATCGCCAAGGACAAGTATCCACCGGTGCTCTCCATCGCGCCGGAGACGCCGCGCGAGCTGGCGTTGATCTGCGAGCGCGCGCTGGAGAAGAACAAGAAGCGCCGCTATCGATCGGCGGCGGAGCTGGCGGCGGACATCGAGGCCTTTCGCGCCGGCGGGCGTGTCGCGGGCATCGAGTACTCGTCGCTGCAATTGTTGCGCAAGTGGATCCAGCGCAACCTCGCGCTGGCCATCGCCTGCGGCGTCGCATTCGTGCTGCTGCTCGGCGCGGGCGCGCGCATCTGGCTGGAGAACCGGGAGGCGCGCCGCTATCTCGCGCAGGCCCTGATGGAAAAATCGGAGCAGGAAGCGAATCAACAACGGTGGTCGCGAGCCGCAGCCTACGCCGCCGCTGCGCGGGTACAGGACGATACCGCCGAAGCCCGCTGGCGCGCGGCGCAGCGCGGGCCGGTGCAGATCGATCCGGTCTGGCGGATGGAGCTGCCGTGGGGCGTCGACGCCATCGCGCTCTCGCGCAGCGGCGCGCTGATCGCGGTCGCGCTCGCCGATCACTCGATCAAGCTCCTCGACCCGAAGGCGCAGGTGAAGCAGACGCTGGAGGGCGAGAGCAAGGTGGTGGCGCTGGCGTTCTCACCCGATGGGCAGACGTTGATCTCGGCGGGAGAGGACAAGGCGGTCCTGGCGTGGAACCTCGAGTCCGGCGATCGGGTGAAGCTCGAGAGCGATGCGCGCGTGCGCGACGTGCAGTTCTCGCCGGACGGCGCGCTGATGGCCACCGCGACGGCGGAAGGTTTCATCCGTCTCTGGTCGACCGATGGCTGGCAGGAGGGGCCGCGGCTCGACGGACACGACGGCGCGGTCAGCTCGGTGGACTTCAGCCCCGATTCGACCGCGCTCGTCTCCAGCGGCGAGGACGGCACGCTGCGGCTCTGGTCGCCGATCAACGGGCAGCGCACGCGCGCGGGGATGAAGATGATCCGCGGCGAGGGACACCAGCCGGCGAATCGCGCCGCGTTCGTCTCGGCCACCGAGGTGGTTTCGGCGAGCAACGACGGCACCGTGCGCTTCTTCTCGCTGGAGGGACAGCAGCTCTCGCGCATCAACACCACTCACGGCGCGATCGTCAACCTGGCTGCGCCCGCGAAGGGCGCGGTGGCCGCGCTGGGACAGGACGGGATCGTGCTGCTGGCCGATCCCCTCTCGCGCAATCTGGCCGCGCGGCTGGAAGGCGACGATTCGGTGAGCGCGGTCGCGGTCTCCGGCGACGGCAGCGCGCTGCTCTCGGCCAACCACGACGGCAGGCTGCGGCTGTGGAAGGTGCAGGCGGGGGCGCGCGACGTGCGCTTGCAGGGGGCGGCGGATTTTTCGGGCGGGACCGCGCTCGCGATCTCGCAGATCGGACAGCGCCTCGCGGTGGGCGATGCAGGCGGTCACATCGCGATCTGGGATCTCGCCAAGGCGCGCGTCGCGGACGGGATGGATCTGTTGCAAGGCCCGGTGACCGGCGTCGCCTTTTCGCGCGACGCGAAGTACCTGGTTGCGTCGGGACGCGAGGACAAGGGTTTTCTCTTCGAGCTGGCGCACGGCGATCGGGTCGCGCTCGAGGGACATTCGGACCTCGTCAACTGCGTGGCGTTCGCGCCGGATTCGACCAGCGTTGCAACCGGCAGCATCGACGGCTCCGTACGGCTCTGGACCGTCCCCGATGGACGTCAGTCGCGGGTGCTCAGCGCTACCGGGATGGGGCCGGTGCTCACCGTCGCCTACTCTGCCGACGGCAAGTTCCTGGCGGCGGCGGGCGAGGACAAGGCGATTCGAATCTGGGAGCTGAAGACGGGCCACGTGCTGCACCGCATGGACGGCTCGCCGGACGCGGTGCTTTCCGTCGCCTTCTCTCCGCACGCTTCGATCGTCGCTTCGGCGGGTCGCGATCAGGCCATCCGCACCTGGCGGGTTTCCAACGGCAAGCTGCGCAGCACCTGGCTGGGGCACGGCGCGCGCGTCTGGTCGATCGCGTTCGCGCCTGACGGTGAGACGCTGGCGTCGGCTTCGGCGGACGGCACCATCCGCTTCTGGGACGTGCTCACCGGACGGCAGGTGACGCAGCTCGATCGCACGCCGGAAGCGCGCGCCATCGCCTTCACGCCGGAAGGACAGCTCTTGATCTCGACTTCGGCGAAACCGGCCGTGCAGATCACCGAGCTGGGCGACAAGGCGCTGCTGCTCGCGCCCGGCGCGGAGCTGCGCAAGCAGCTCGATCGCGACAAGTTGCGGCTCGACGGGATCCGCCTGGTCGACGACGTCGACAAGCTCGCGCCGGTGGAGACGAAGCCGGCGCGCAAGCGGCGATCACCCTGAGACGTCGTCTAGCAGGACCAGGCCGCTTTCAGTTCCGATCCAGAGCCCGTCGCGCGTGCGCAGGATGGCGTGCACGTGTGGATCGGGAAGCTTCACCGGTGCGCCTTCGATCCCCTGCTGCGTTCCGAACAGCATCCGTCCGCGGTCCTGGTAGAGACGCAGTCCCCACGCGTGCGGATCGCTGCCGAGCTCGTTGACGGTGCCTTTGGCGTCGAGGTGCACGGAGCCGTTGCGCAGCGTGGCCGCCCAGACGCCGCCGCCCGCTGCAGGCGCGACGTCGATCACCCAGCTCGAAGGAAGGCCCGACGCGCGGTCGAAGATGGCGAACTTGCCGCGACGCATGCGGATCACCCCGACGTCTTCGGAAGCGAGCCAGAGGTTCGGTCCGCTCACCGTCACGGATTGCAGCGCGGTCGAACCACCGGGCCTGCGCCAGCGCCGGACCGTACGGCCGTCGAGACGCACGGCGTAGAGCGCGAACGGGCTGGTCGCAAAGAGCCAGCGGCCGCTGACCGCGAGGTGATTGACCGCGCGCTCGCGGATTCGATTTTCCCGGCGGAACCTGCGGCCATCGCGAGTGAAATTCCGGACACCGCGCGGAAGCGATCGCACTCGAGCACGCAGAGACCGCCGTCGAACGCGCCGACCCACAACTTGCCCCGGAACTCGGCCAGCGCCTCGACGTGGTTGCCGCAGATTTGCCCCTGCGGGGTGAGCATTTGGTCATTTGACCAAATGCCTTTCCCGGCGGTGGCGACGACCGTCTTGCAGGCGACCGCGAGCCGCTCGGTCTCGCGGGCGCCGCGAAAAATCGGCATCACCGAGGGGACCGCAGGCGGCAACGGCGCCGCCGGAGCACAGCGGAAGGAGTCGTTTTCGAGGATGCATTCGGCGTCCTGGGTGCGCGCGTGGATGCCTTGGTCATTTGACCAAATGCGGTGGGTCGGACCGATCGGGTACACGCGGAGGCGCCGGCCGCCAGCGAGGTCGTACTGCTCGACACCGCCGCCGGTCGCGGCCCAGAGGGTCGCGCCGGCGACGGCGATGCTTTCGACTTGTGCCGTGTTGCTGAACGAGACGGCACACCGCCGCCGGTCGCGGCCCAGAGGGTCGCGCCGGCGACGGCGATGCTTTCGACTTGTGCCGTGTTGCTGAACGAGACGGCGAGCAGGAGCGCGGCGGCGATCATCGCGGCTCCACTTCGCGCGCGGTCTCGTTGCGCGCCATGTCCGCGACCACCACCCGCAGCGTGCCGCGCACCGGAAAGTCGCCTTCGAAGACGCGGCCGTCGCCGGTCAGGTCGATGCGCCTCGAAGGATCGCTGATCAGCGCCACCGTCACGCGCCGCGCCGGCTCGGCAGCGACGACGCGGACGTGGACGCTGCCGCCCACGGCTTTCGCTGCGTCAACTTCGAACTCCGGCTCCTTGCTGTCGATCGTGTAGGGCGCCTTCGCCAGCTCGATGGTGTGATCGCGGCGAACGATGACCACCATCGCTTCGTATTCGCCGTCCGGAACGCCGACCGGCACGAGGAAGCGCAGCGTCCACTTCTCCAGCCGATCGTCCCACTTCAGATCGCGCACCAGCCCGAACGGGAAGTAGGCGGTCACCTGGATCGCGTCCCGCGGCGCAGTAACGGTGAGCAGCGGATCGCCGGGCGGCATGTTCTTCCGCGAGAGCGCGGCCGCGTCTGCATTCGCCGCCACCACTTTCGCGCGCTGCTGCCGCATCTGCGCCAGCGTCATCGCCTGCTCGCCGGTCAGCTCACTCTCGGGCACGGCCAGAAACGACGTGTACGGCGTTACCAGGTTGTAGGCCAGCCCCAGCTCGATGATCTCGTTCTTCAATTCGGCAGGCGGGTTGCGCGTCAGCGCCATCTCTTCGAGCACGTCGTCGATCCGCGACTTGGCCCACACACGGCCAGCCCATGGATGGGACGCGCGCTCCGGCAGCGTGACCTTCACCGGATACGAGACCTGCCGGCCGCCGAGCATGCCGTGGACGACGAGCTCCAGGCTGGAGCCGGGCGCGCCCATGACCCGCGAAGCGACGAGCAGATCGTCGCCAGCGGACAGATCCGGCAGCGTGCGCGGATAGGTGCGCAGGAGCGTCGCGCCGCGCGCTTCCAGCGTCAGGCCCACCAGCGCGGGCGACTCGACCTGATCGAAGAGCCGGCCGACGCGCTGCTCGATCACCTCCGGGCTCTCGATGTAGGTGAACCGGCCGCGCTTCATCGACGCCAGCCGCGAGAGCAGAGCCTTTTCGACCTCGCTGCCGAGGCCGAAGGTGAAGACGCGCGCATCACCCTGGTCCTGGTTTGCGACGCGGAGTGACGACTCGCTGTCCGACTGGCCATCAGTCAGGAAAAGCACGATGTGCGGCTCGCGCCCGCCGTGCTGCGAGCGCAGCGCCGTGTCCAGCGCGGCCGCGATGTTGGTCCCGCCGCCCGCACGGATGCGCTTGATGAACTGCAGCGCCGCATCGCGCGCGGACTCCACCGGCTGCGGCTTGGCAAAAAGCGGATCGACGGTGTGATCGAACGCGATCACGTTGACGCGATCGCCGCGGCGCAACCGGCGCACCACCAGCTCGCCCGCCGCGCAGGCCTGATCCATCGGCGCGCCCGTCATGCTGCCGGAGCGATCGATGACGACAGTGACGTCCTTGCGGCTGACGTCGCCCGCCGCGACGGTTGCCGGCGCGGCCATCTGCAGGACGAGGTACGGGTCCTGTCCCGGATCGCGATGCACCACTGCCGTCGGCTGCCACGGATCGGCGTTGACCTCGACGTCGACGATCAGATCGCGCGCACCCGACCGCCCGGCGAACGCGCGCACCCGCGCATGCCGCGCGTCGAAGCGCTCCTCTTCGAGCCGGTGGCTCTGCGAGTCGATGCGCAGGAGCGGATGCGGGTCGGAGATGTCGGCGACGACATCGCTTTCGCCGCCGCCGAGCGTGAGCCGGTACTGCATCAGCCGCCCTTCGCGCGCGAGCCGCTGGCCGAAGCGGACCTCGACGCGCTTCTTCTCGTGAGGCTCGATGGGGAAGACGTTGAAAGCAAAGCTGCCTTCGCCGATCTGTTCGAGCAGGCCCGGGTCGCGCTTCCGGCCGACGACGTTGTCGTAGAGGTTGCGCGCCTGTTGCTTCTCGAAGACCTCGCCGACGATCTTCTGCTCGCCGTTCCAGTAGGCGAATCCTTCGACGGTGGCGCCGGCGGTGCGCAGGACGTAGCGGCCTTCGAGCCGCTCGCTGGAAACGTTTTCGAATTCCTGTTCGAGCACGGTTTCGGCGTATTGATGGTCGATCGAGATCCGCACGCGTTCCGAGACGGCGCGCAGATTCGGGCTCGGGCCTGCCTGGCCGCGCTCTTGTAGCAAGCCTTGAGCAAAGGTAGGCGCCGCAAACAGCAAGAGGAAGATCGCAATGCGTTTCATGTGGGCTCCAAAAAAGGGTTGGAGCCCTGCACTTCACGTCGCGTGCCGCACATA
>VBLM01000239.1:4419-4822 GCA_005879095.1 Deltaproteobacteria bacterium | reverse complement strand
TTCTACGACGTCGTCGAAGGCGTGACCATGAACGAGCAGCTCGACGAGGTCACCGGCCTCTCGCGCAAGAGCATCATCGAGAGCCGCGACGCCGAGGCCCAGCCGCGCATCGCCATCGAGGACGAGAAGGGCAACCCGAAGTTCCTGCCCAACTCGGAGCAGCCGGCCCGCTACATGCTGCCGGTCGGCGCCAACATCACCGTCAACGACGGCGACAACATCGAGCAGGGCGAGATCATCGCCCGCATCCCGCGCGAGACCACCAAGACCAAGGACATCACGGGCGGTCTGCCGCGCGTGGCCGAGCTGTGCGAGGCGCGCCGGCCCAAGGACGCCGCGATCGTGTCCGAGATCGACGGCCGCGTGGAGGTCGGCGGCGTCTCGCGAGGAATGCGCAAGCTGG
>VBLM01000239.1:743-4382 GCA_005879095.1 Deltaproteobacteria bacterium | reverse complement strand
CACATCAACGTGCACGCCGGCGACCGCGTGAAGGCGGGCGACCCCTTGATGGACGGCGCGGCCAACCCGCACGACATCCTCAAGGTCCTCGGCGAGAAGGAGCTGGCGCGCTACATGGTGGACGAAGTGCAGGAGGTCTACCGGCTGCAGGGCGTCAAGATCAACGACAAGCACATCGAGACCATCGTCCGGCAGATGCTGCGCCGGGTGCGGGTGCAGGACGTCGGCGATACCAACTGGCTGGTCGACGAGCAGGTGGAGAAGCAGATGTTCGACGCGGAGAACGAGCGGGTGACGAAGGACGGCGGGAAGCCGGCGGTGGGCGAGCCATTGCTGCTCGGCATCACCAAGGCGTCCCTGTCGACCGAGTCATTCATCTCGGCGTCGTCGTTCCAGGAGACCACCAAGGTCCTCACCGAGGCGGCCATCTCCGGACGCGTCGACTACCTGCGCGGCCTGAAGGAGAACGTGATCATGGGCCGGCTGATCCCGGCGGCCACCGGCCTGACGGCGTACAAGCATCTCGACATCGAGGTCGAGACGCCGGTCGACGAGGTCGAGGCCGCCGAAGAGGCGCTCGCGATCGCAGCGGGCGGCGAGGGCGCCACCGCAATGGGCGCGGAAGAGTAATTTTAGCGGTTCTGTTCGGGGCGGGCGTCGCGTGTCAAAACGCGACGCCCGTCTCATTTTCGGAGTGTCATTCTGACGTGGACGCGCATGTGGCACGTGCACGTGCACGTGTCACGGACACGTGAACCTGTACGTGACCGTGCACCTGACCGTGCACGTGAGACGTGTGTTGGTTGGCATGAGCCGTGCTTCAAGCGCGGCGCATGGCTGATCAATATTTTCTTCCGCACCACAAGTTGCGCGCTTATCAGGCTGCGTGCGAGCTCCTCAAAGCGGTTCATGCGGCGCAAATCGCCGATCTCAAATTGCGCGACCAGGCGATCCGCGCTGCGAAAAGCGCGTGTCTCAACATCGCCGAAGCCGTCGGTCGCACGGCGGGCGGCGACCGCCGGCGCGTTTATGCAATCGCTCGAGGCGAAACCTGCGAGGCACTTGCCGCCGTGGAGATCGCCGCCAGCGTCGGCGAATGCACCCAGGACGCATTGCAGGCCGCCCAGGCGAGCGCCGAGAAGACGTATGCGCTTCTGACCGGATTAATGCGGATCTAATCGTCTCGCGTCCACGGTCAGGTGCACGGTCACGTTCACGTCCACGTGTCCGTGACACGTGCACGTGCCACATGCACATGCACGTCCACGTTACTCCGCGCGCAACGACACCGCCGGATCGACCCGTGTCGCCCGCCGCGCCGGAATCCAACTCGCGAGCAGCGCCGATCCCACCAGCACACATGCCGTCGCGGCCAGCGTCAGCGGGTCGGTCGTGCTCACCTGGTACATGAGCGACCTGAGCACCCGCGTTCCCGCGAGCGCCCCGACGATGCCGAGCGCGACCCCGGCCAGCGCAAGCCGCAGCCCCGACCCGACGACCATCCGCCGCACCAGCGAAGAATCGGCACCGAGGGCCATCCGGATTCCGATCTCCCGCGTCCGCTGCGCCACCGAGTACGCCGTCACACCGTAGATCCCGAGCGCCGCCAGCGCGAGCGCCAACACCGCGAAAATGCTCAGCAAAGTCATCTGGAACCGCTGCTCGGTCACCGACTCGTTGACGATCTGCGACAACGGCCGCGCTGCCGAGAGGGGCAGGTCGGAATCGAGGGCCGCGACGTCCGCGCGCAGCACCGGCAGGAGCGACCGAGGGTCTCCGCTGGCGGCGCGCATCGCGACCCGCAGCCCGGGCACCGCGTACTGCAGGAGCGGCACCACGATCAGCGGCGCCGGCGCGCGATCGAGACCTTTCGTATGAAAATCCCCGATCACGCCGGCGATCGTCCACGGATCGTTCCCGGGCCCGATCAGATCGGTGAGCCGCCGCCCCAGCGGCTCACCCTTGGGAATCATCCGCCGCACGAACGCCTCGTTGACCAGCACCACGTGCGGCGCGGTCCTCACGTCCGACGACGCGATGTCGCGCCCGTGCACCAGCGGGATCCCCATCGTCGCCAGGTACCCGGGCGTCGCCCAGAGGATCTCGGCCTTAGGCGACTGCCCGGGCGGAAACGGCTCGCCTCCCTCCAGCGAGAAGCCGAACTCGTTCCGCGCCCGCGGATCGAGCGGCACGCTGGTCATCAGGGCCGCGCTGCGAACCCCCGGCTCAGCCTGCAGCCGCGCGACCAGATCCCGCGCCAGCCCGAAGATCCGCTCGTCCGGATAGCGCGACGGCGGCAGGTCGAGGTCCGCCACCAGCACCCGTTCCGGCGCCGCCAGCCCGGAGGGCACCTCGAGCAAGCCCGACAGCGTCCGGATCATCAGGCCCGCCCCGACAGCGAGGACGAACGCGAGCCCCGTCTCGGCGACGACCAGCGCGGTCCGCGCCCGCCACCGGCCGGTGCCGCCCGAGCCGTTCTTGAGCACGTCCATCAGTTGCGGCGAGGTGAGCTGCAGCGCGGGCGCGAGCCCGGCGAGGAGCCCCGCACCGATCGACGCGACCAGCGCGAACGCCATCACGGCGCCGTCGAGGCGAATCTCCTCGAGCCGCGGCAGGTCCGGAGGCGCGAGCGAGAGCAGCGCGCTGAGCATCCATGGCGCGGCCAGCACCGCGAGCAGACCCCCGATCGCCGCCAGCACCAGCGCTTCGACGAGCAGATGCCTCACCAGCGCGCCCCGGCCCGCGCCGAGCGCCGCGCGGATGGCAAGCTCCCGTTGCCGCGCCATGCCGCGCGCGAGCATCAGCGAAGCGACGTTTGCGCAGGCGATCAGGAGCGCCAGCAGCACCGCCGCGAAGAGCGCGGTCAGCGCCGGCTTCACCGGGCCGACGAGATCGTCGAGCAGCGGCTGGGCTTCCATCCGCCAGCCGTCGTGCTCCCCGATCTTCGCGTGGATGCGCGGCGCCGCCACGTCCAGCGCGGCCTGCGCCTCGCGCACCGTCGCGCCGGGCTTGAGCCGCGCGACCGCCGTCACCCAGTTCGTGCCGCGGAACTCAGCCTCGAACGCCGGCAGCACGCCGCCGATCTCGTACGTCAGCCCGTCGACCGTCAGCGTGCGGCCGAGGACGCCGCGATCGCCGCCGAATTCGCGCCTCCAGAAGGAGTCGGTGAGCACCGCCGTCCGCCGTCCACCGGCGACGTCCTCGCTCTCCGCCGGACCGTGCCCGAAGGCCGGCGAAATCTGAAGGCTCGAGAAGAAGTTGGCGGTGATGCGTGCGACGCGCACCTGCACCGGCGGCCCCCGCCCGGTCAGCGTCTGCCGGGCCGCGCGGATGCCGGCGACCGACGCGAACGGGCCACCCTCGCGGGAGACGTCGACGTAGTCCGGACCGGAGAACGGCCACCGCGCGTCCAGCCCGGCCGGGCGCTCGTACAGCCGAACCAGCTCGCCGGGATGCGGGACCCCGAGCGGCCGCAGCATCACGCTGCGAAGCACGCTGAACATCGCCGTGCTCCCGCCGACCCCGACCGCGAGGATGAGGACCGCCGCCGTCGTGAAGCCGGGCGCGCGGAAGAGCGTGCGGAGCGCGAGGCGCAGCTGTTCCATGCACGACAGAGGGAGGCAAGGTGGGTGCCACTGC
>VBLM01000239.1:0-506 GCA_005879095.1 Deltaproteobacteria bacterium | reverse complement strand
CCGCGCCTGCGATAAGGCGGTGTTGGTCACGGCGCCGCCCCGGTCGTCGGTGTGGCCCTGGACCTCGAGGCGCAGACGCGGATGCTCACGCAGAACGCGGGCGATCTGGTTGAGGAGGCGGTTGGACCGCTTCTCGATCCTCGCTCGTCCGGTCGCGAAGTATACTTTGTCTAAAATGTCGATGCGATCTTCGCGCAGCACCACGATCTGCTTCTGCGTGATCGGGCAGCCATGGTTGGCGACAGGACCCTTTTCGTGCGGGCAATTGTCGAGGCGATCGGGGATGCCGTCCCCGTCGCTGTCGCGGGTGTCTTCGTCGGCGAAGGCGGCGGCGCGGGAGAGGGCGTCGGCCTCGGACGCCGCCAGGAGATCGAGTGCCTCCGCGCGCAACACCGTCTCGCGCGCATCGGTCTCCGACGGCACGATCAAGGCCAACGCATTCTCCAGCGCCTGCGCGGCTTCGCGTGCCGCTCGTTCCTGCGCGAGCTTCGCCACCAGCTCCTGAA
>VBLM01000238.1 GCA_005879095.1 Deltaproteobacteria bacterium | reverse complement strand
CGCGGCCCGGCGGCGCCGTTGTCCTTCCCGCCGGCCGCCAGCGCCGCGTCGTAGAAGGCCTGCACCGCCTTCCGATTCGGCGCGCGGAAGGCGATGTGCAGCTGCGAGTACTTCCGCTCCTCGGCGGCGGCGATCCAGAAATCCGGCTTGCCCTTCACGCCCAGGCCGGAGAACCCCTCGACTTCCATGACTAATTCGTACCCGAGCGGCTTCAGCGCCGAGAGGTAGAAAGCCTTGCTCTTCGCGTAGTCCCGGACTCTCAACGTCATGTGATCCAGCATGGGCGGGCGATCTAGCACTGTGTTACGAAGCGCGCCATGAAGACCGTGTTCATCACCGGTGCGTCGTCGGGACTGGGGCGCGGCCTCGCGCTGCACTACGCGAAAGAGGGTGCGAAAGTCTTCGCCGCCGCCCGCCGCAGGGACGAGCTGGAAAAGCTTGCGCGTGAAAGCGAAAACATCGTGCCCATCCCGCTCGACGTCCAGGACACCGGCGCGCTGGTGAATGCAATCCAGGCCGCCGGCGACCTGGACATGGTCATAGCCAACGCCGGCGTCGGCGGGCCGACTTCGGCGCGCAAGATCGACTGGGCGACGGTCAAGAAGATCATCGACGTCAACGCCGGAGCGGCCTGCGTCACGGTGGCGGCCGCGCTACCCAGGATGGTCGCCCGCGACCAGGGCCACGTCGTCGCCGTCTCGTCTCTGGCCGCCTTTCGCGGAATGCCCGGCAACGGCGCGTACTGCGCGAGCAAGGCCGCGCTGCACACCTTCATGGAGAGCGTCCGCGTCGACCTGCGCCGGACCCGCGTGAAAGCGACGACGATCTATCCCGGCTTCGTCAAGACCGAGCTCACCGCGAAGAACAAGTTCCGGATGCCATTCCTGATGGAGCTCGACGACGCGGTCAAAGTGATGACGCGAGGGCTCGCCCGCGGCGCGCGGACCATCGCCTTTCCGCTCCCGATGGCCGCCGTCACGAGGACGCTCGGCGCCCTCCCGTCAGCCGTCTACGAGCCGCTCGCCGGCCGGGTACGGATGTTCTAACGCGGTTCGGGACGGACTTCGGTCATCGGGCGCAGGCGGCCCAGCACCGGCACCAGATAGCTCGAGTCGCCGCCGTAGCCGAGCTCGTCGCCGCGGGCGCGGACGAGCAGGCCCATGGCGCGGAAGAGCATCAGCGCCGGCAGCAACAACAGTGTGTACTCGAGGACGTCCGGCACGCCGACGACGCGGTCGATCGCGCCGATGACGGCGAGCACGATCGAGTCGGCGATCGAGATCGCCAGCGCGAATCCCGCCAGCAGCGCGTAATCGCGGCCGAGCCTCACCGCGTAGCCGATCACCACCATCGGATTGAGCACCTGCAAGAGCGGCGAGGAGAGCGCGCCGGCCAGGAGCGCCATGGGAAACAGGAACACTCCCGCCGCGTGCAGGAGGACGGCGATGGCCGTGTCCCCGCGCGAGAGGTCCTGCGGCAGCGCGTGCTTCCAGAAGAGGAACGCGACCAGCG
>VBLM01000237.1 GCA_005879095.1 Deltaproteobacteria bacterium | reverse complement strand
CACCAGGAGCACGTCAGTCTCGAGGCCCGCGGCCCCGGTTTGCACGACGTCACCGTGCAGGTCGCGCGCGTTGTCAAGGCTTCCGGAGTGCGCACGGGAATGTGCAAGGTCTTCGTGCAGCACACCAGCGCGTCGCTGGTGGTGCAGGAAAACGCGGACCCCGCGGTGCGGCGCGATCTGCAGCGGTTCCTCTCGCGCATCGCGCCGGAGAGCGCCGATTACGAGCACGACACCGAGGGTCCCGACGACATGCCGGCGCACATCCGTGCCGCGCTGACGAAGACGTCGGAGAATGTGCCGGTGGCGGGCGGGGAGCTGGCGCTTGGCACCTGGCAGGCGGTCTATCTCTGGGAGCACCGCCGGGCCCCCTACGGCCGGATACTCGTGGTCACCGTTTGGGGCACGGCCTGAGAAGGATTCAAAAGCTGGCGCGGCCCTATCGGCCGCGGCTATCCTTTCGGGTGATGAGGTTGAACCGCCGCATGGAGCGCTACCTTACCGACCTGCGCAGCCGCGAGGTCGAGGCGGATTTCCCGGCGCCCGGCAAGGGTCCCGACGTGCAGATCGTCGAGACCAGCGGCTGCGTGCTGTTGCGCGGATTCGTCAAGAAGCCGCATTTGAGCCCCAGCGATTTTCCCGATCAGACCGGCCTCGAGTGCAGCGCGAACAAGCTGCGGATGGAGGCGATGTTTCCGGCGCGGCTGGTGCACTCGTGTCCGCTCCTGCTCTTGACCGCCGGCCTGCTCACCGCCCGCGCTCTCTCGGTGGAGCTGGCGCGGCTGCCCGGTCGATTCAACGTCATCCTCTCGTACGACGGCGAGAGCTGCGCCGTGCGGTTCCACAAGATCCGCGCCGGACAGCACTGGCTCGCGGACGATCTCGAAGGCTATGTCGACGAGGGCGTGCTGGTGTTCGAAGCGGGCCAGGAACTTCCGATGCCGGCCCTGCTCACGGCGTGACCTGAGGTCGCAGCTCGACCGCGATCGCCTGGGCATCGCGCGCCGCGACGTCGCGGACCTCCGGCTGATACCCCTGCTTCGAAAAACTCAAGGTGACCGTAGCGCCGCGTCGCACGCGGAAGACGATGGGAGTCTGACCGCTCGCGGATTTCCCGCTCCATGCGGCGGTGACGGTTGCGCCCAGCGGATCGCTGGTCACGAACAGCTTGACGCCTGGCGGTGGCTTACCTGCCGCGTCGTCGTCCTGCGCTGCTTTCGCAGCGGCGGCGGACATCTCGGCGCGCGCCTTTGCAGCGAGCTCCTTCGCCTTGCGCGATTCGGCGACGACACGCGCCGCGTCGGCGGCGGTTAGCGGCCCGTCAGGTTTCGGCGTGTCCGCGAGTGGTGCGACGACCGCCTTCGGTTTGGCCACCGTCGCGATTTTCTTGTGCTGCTTTTCGGGTGCAGGCGGCATCTTTACGACCACTACCTCGGGCGGAGGACGCGGCGGCCCCAGCGCGGCAGGATTCGAAACGACCGCCGCTGCCGGCGGCGGCGCCGGTACGGGGGGAACGCGCTGCCTCCGCGGCATGACAAGGACGATCAGGATCACTCCGGCGAGAAGCGCGCCAACGGTGCGCAATCTGCGCGGCGGCGCGAACGCCCAGTCGGCAAACCGCTCGACGCGCGCCTGCATCGGCGCACGATCGCCGGCGAACGTCCCCGTCAACGGCAGCTCGTCACGCCGCGGATCCGTCCGCGGCATCTGCTCCGGCGTCTGCGGCGGCGGCTCCGGCTCCGCCGGCGGCAACTCGTTCGCCACTCCGAGCTCTTTCATGCAGCCGAGGATCGCGTCGTACAGCTCCGCCATCGACTGCCAGCGGTCTTTCTTGTCCTTCTCCAGCGCTTTCAGGATCACCTTCGCGTACGACGGCGGCACCGATTCATCCAGCGGCGGCGGTTTCTCCTGCAGCTGCGCCACCAGCGTCTGCGCGGTCGACGCCCCGTGAAACGGTACGCGCCCGGTCGCGAGTTGGTACATGACCACGCCGAGCGAGTAGATGTCGCTGCGCCGCCCTACTTCCGCGCTCCGACCCGCCGCCTGCTCCGGCGACATGTATTCCGGCGTCCCGATCAGCGCGCCCACCTCGGTGAGTCCCGCGCCGCCCGACGGATCGACCAGCTTCGCGATACCGAAATCGACGAGCTTGACGAAATTCGCGCGTCCCATCTGC
>VBLM01000236.1 GCA_005879095.1 Deltaproteobacteria bacterium | reverse complement strand
GTCTCCGACGGCGGCGAGGCGTGGACGTTCGTTCCCGGGAGCATCCCGGCCGTGCTCTCGGTCTTCGCCCAGGGCAGCAAAATCTTCGCGGGCACCTCGGGCGGCCTGCTCGTCTCGATCGATGCCGGCGCCACCTTCGCGACGCGCAACCTCGGCGCGTCTTTCGCCGGCTACGTGAACAGCATCATCCCGTCGGGAGAGCGGGTGTACGCGGCCACCGACCACGGCGTCGCCGTCTCCGCCGACAAGGGGCAGACGTTCGCGCTGCGGACCACCGCCGATGGCCTCGGTTCCATCTCGGTCCGCCGCCTGGTGCTCGCGGGGTCGACGCTGTACGCCGCGACCGGTGCAGGCCTCTCCATCTCGACCGACGGCGGAACGACGTTCGTCAACTATACGACCGGCCTTGCGAGCATGTCGGTGAACACGATTGCCGTCTCCGGCGCCACGGTCTACGCGGCCACCGATCTCGGCCTGTCCATCTCCTCCGACGGCGGCCACACCTTCACCGTGACGCGGACCACGGCGAACGGGCTCGGCGACAACTACGTCGGCGCGCTCGCGTTCGACGGCACCAGGCTCTACGTCGGGACTGGGGCCCCGTGGATCAGCGGCGCCACCAACTCGTTTGCCATCTCCAGCGACAGCACAGGCGCATCGTTTACGGCGCACGCGGTCTCCCCCTCGCATCCGGACCTCCGCACCGAGTCGATCCAGGTGGAGGGCACGACCGTCCGCGCCGGCGCCTACCCCGCGTACTATCTGTCGACCGACGGCGGCCTCACCTTCGTGCCCAAGGACCTGCGCGGCTCGCTGAAGAAGATCACCGGCTCCGGCGCGAACCTCTACGCCGCTGTGGAGGACGGCTCCGGCTTCGGCGGCGTCGCCATCTCCGCCGATGGCGGACAGAGCTTCACCATCCGCGGCAAGGAGGCCGGGCTCGCGAGCACCGCCGTCAGCGACGTCTACGTCGACGGCGCCAATCTCTACGCCGCCACCTTCGCCGGGCTCGCGGTCTCGACCAACGGCGGCACGAGCTTCGTCAACCGCACGCTCGCGCTCTCCGCCACGCCGGAGTGCGTCTACGCCAGCGGCACCACCGTGTGGGTGGGCTCGGGCGGCGACCTGCAGAAATCGGTCGGCGGCGCGGCGTTCTCCGTCGTCCAGTCGGGCACCGGCATGGGCAGCGGCATCGCGGTGTCGGGGACGGGCTTCTACTTTGCGACCACGACCGGGCTCTGGGTCTCGAACAGCAGCGGCGCGTCGGGCAGCTTCACGCTCAAGGGCACCGCCGACGGTCTGGGCAGCGCCTACTTGTACGACGTGGCGGTCGATGGAAACGGCAAGGTCCTCGTGGCGACGAACAGCGGGTTGTCGATGTCGGCGAACGCAGGCGCGAGCTTCACGGCCGTGACGTTGCCGGGGGCCCCGCAGGGTACGCCTCGACATCGCTCGGGCTCGCCATCTCCACCGACGTGGGCGCCACCTGGTCCTTGCAAGGCGACGCCGCGGGCGTGCCGGCGCCTGCGAAAGACGCCTGGTTCAGCCCCTGAACGCGCGCTGCACGCATCCGGCTCGGCATTGTGCGAGCGGAAGGCGGAGGGATACGCTGCTCTGGTGAAGACGCATTCTGCACCAGTCGTGACCGCACTGCTCCAGGCATGGAGTCGAGGGGACGTCGCAGCGCGAGATCAACTCTTCCCCCTCGTCTATGCGGAGCTGCGGCGGCGCGCGGCCCGTTACCTGCGGCGGGAACGCCCCACTCACACTCTTCAACCCACCGCGCTCGTGCATGAGGCATACCTTCGCTTGAGCGGCAGGAATGAGGGATGGAGCGACCGCGCACGGTTCTTCGCGGTTGCTTCCCAGATCATGCGCCGCATCCTCGTCGATCATGCGCGGGCGCGGCGCGCGGCTAAACGACCCGGGAGCCGGATGCAGATCACGCTGACAGAGGAGGCGGCTGCAACGGACACGGGCGAGGTGGATCTTCTCGCCCTGGAAGACGCGCTCGAACAACTCGCGGCTGCAGACTCGCGGCAAGCCCGGCTCGTGGAGCTGCGCTTCTTCGGAGGCATGACCAACGAGGAGGTCGCTTCGGTCCTCGGCGTTTCTGAAGCGACCGTGCACCGGGAGTGGCGGCTGGCGAAAGCGTGGCTCTACCAATCGCTCACTTCCGGCGACTGAGCGAGGCGATCTATCATCTCCGCGTGACGCCCGAGCGGTGGCTGCGCGTGAAGCAGCTCTTCGAGGCCGCCCTGGACCAGGAGCGTGACGCGCGCGAGAAGTTCCTTGCCGTTGCCGCGACGGACGACCCCACCCTGGCGGAGGAAGTTTCGCGGTGACCGACCCCGATGGAATGGAAAATGAGCCGATTGTCCGCCGCAAGACTGGTGCAGCGCCTCCGCCCCTTCCGACCTCGCTCGCCGGTCGCTACGTGATCGAGCGCGAAATCGGTCACGCCGCAATGGGTCGGGTCTTCGCAGCACGCGACCTCAAGCTCGGACGCGAGGTGGCCATCAAGGTGCTGCCGGCAGGAGCCCGCACTGCGGACCAGTTGAGCCGTTTCGAGCAGGAAGCGCGCGCGGCCGGCTCCCTCGACCATCCCAATGTGCTGGTGGTCCACGACATCGGGATGTTCGAGGGGGAACCGTTCATCGTCTCCGAGCTCCTGCAGGGGACCACGCTGCGGGAGCGGTTGGGCGGCAAGGCGCTGCCGCCCGCGGAGGCGGTCGATTACTGCCTGCAGCTCGCTCAGGGGCTCCGTGCCGCCCACGAGAAGGGAATCGTCCACCGCGATCTGAAGCCCGAGAACCTCTTCGTCACCGGCGAGGGAAGGTTGAAGATCCTCGACTTCGGCATCGCCAAGCTGTCGGAGGCGCCGGGCCCCGCCCGGCCGCACACCGCCGAAGGGTCGGTGATCGGCACGGTCGATTACATGTCTCCTGAGCAGGTGCGCGGAGAACCCGCTGACGGCCGCTCGGATATCTTCGCCTGCGGTAGCATCGTCTATGAGATGTTGGCGGCGCGCCGCCCCTTCGAAAGCGAATCCGTCAGTAAAACCGGCTACGCGATCCTCAATCGGGAGCCCCCGCCCCTTTCGCCCGAGGTTCCGGCGCCGCTCGCCCGTGCCGTCGAGCGCTGCCTCGCCAAGCGGCCGGAGGATCGGTTCCAGTCCGCTGCCGAACTGATCGTGGCGCTCACGACCGCGGCGGAATCTCCCGCCGCCCGGCCGTTGCGGCGAAGGCTGACCGTCGTCATCGCCGCTGCCGTGCCGCTGGCCGTCCTCGTCGTCGTCACGCGACAGCCGCAAACGAGGGCAGAGCGCAGCTCGATCGCGGTAGTCCCCTTCGTGAATGTGAGCAGCGACAAGGGAAACGAGTATCTATCGGACGGCATCACCGAGGAACTGATCGACGTGCTCAGCAACATCGACGGCCTGCACGTCGCCTCTCGCACCTCGGTCTTCGCGCTCAAGGACAAGCACCTCGAGGCGAGGGAGCTCGGCGCGCGGCTCAACGTGAAGACGCTCCTCGAGGGCAGCGTCCGACGGGAGGGCAACGCCTTGCGCGTGACGGCCCAGCTCGTCGACGTCGATCGCGACGTGCATCTCTGGTCCCGGACCTACGAGCGCGAGCTCAAGGGCATCTTCGCGCTCGAAAACGACATCGCGCACTCGATCGCCCAGACCCTGCAGCGCAAGCTGCTCGGCCCTTCCGCGACGTCGCAGATGAGAGCCTCGACGACCAGCCTCGAGGCGCACGATCTGTATCTGCGAGGCCGGTATTTCAAGGAGAAGCGCAACGCCGAAGCATTGCGCAAAGCCGCTGGCTATTTCGAGCAGGCGCTGGAGAAGGATCCGCGCTACGCGATGGCCTGGGTTGCCTCACTGGTCCTCTCGAAGGCGCTGCACGCCGTGCAGCAGGCGCTCGAGCTGGATCCCGATCTCCCCGAGGCGCACGCGACGCTGGGAATGGTCGCCATGTTTCGGTACGACTGGGCGGGCGCGGAACAGGCGCTCCGGCGATCGATCGAATTGAAATCTGATTATTCGACCGCGCATCATTGGTATGCTGCGATGCTCGCCTGGACGGGCCGGCTTGCCGAGGCGCAGATCGAAGCCAAGCGCGCATTGCAGCTCGAGCCGACCTCTCTCATCATCAATTATCTCATTGGGTTCGTTCGCTATTATGATCGCGATTTTCCGGGTGCGATCGCCGCCTATAACAAGGCATTGGAGTTGGAACCGAAATTTGGACCCTCGCACTCACTGTTGGGATGGACTTACATGGCACAAGGCAAGTACGCCGAGGCGCAGATCGAGTACGACAAAGGCACGCCGACGTGGTCGGAATGGATGCGCGGCTTCACTTACGGCCTCTCGGGTCATCGCAGCGAGGCCTTGCGAGTGGTCCACGAGATGGAGGAGCGCGCAAGGACTGGATATGTATCGCCCGCCGCCCGCGGGTTCATCTATCTCGCCATCGGTGCGGAAGACCGAGCATACATCTTGCTTCAACAGGCTTGCGCAGAGAACGATTTCTGGTTGCGTCAAATGAAGGTGGAACCGATGTTCGATTCATATCGAAAGGAGCCTCTCTTCCACGACGTTTTGAAATGCGCCCACCTCGAATAGCAAAGGCTCGTGTTTTCCGCGAGATGCGCATCGCCCCAAAAAAATGACAGGATCTGCCCGCGCCTTGCGCTTCACCTCATGGGAGAGGGAGGACATCCATGAAGCTGATGAATGCGCTCTTGGCGACATGCGTTGCAGTGGCAGGTGCGCCTGCCACGGCGAAGGCCGATCTGGTCACGGACTGGAACACGATCGCCGTCAGTACGGTCGCTGGCGACGCGGTGAACAACCGTCAGAGTCGCGCGATGGCGATGGTCCAGGCTGCGATGTTCGACGCGATGAACGCGATCCGCCCA
>VBLM01000235.1 GCA_005879095.1 Deltaproteobacteria bacterium | reverse complement strand
CGCTTCGCGGCCGGCGAGCAGGTCGTAATAGACCTTGCCGCTGCACAAGAGGACGCGCCTCGCCTGTTTGACCGCGTGGTCCCAGATGAGACGGCGGAACGCGCCCTTCGAGAGATCGTCGAGTGTCGAAACCGCGTGCTTGTGGCGCAGCAAGGACTTCGGCGTCATCACGATCAGCGGCTTTCGCCACTCGCGCCGTATTTGCCGGCGCAGCAAATGAAAGATCTGCGCCGGGGTGGTCGGATAGCAGACCTGCATGTTGTCTTCCGCGCAGAGCTGCAGGAAGCGCTCGAGCCGCGCCGAGGAGTGCTCCGGGCCCTGCCCTTCGAAGCCGTGCGGCAACAAGAGCACCATTCCGCAAAGGCGGTTCCACTTGTCCTCGGCTGACGAAATGAACTGATCGATTACCACCTGCGCGCCATTGGCGAAGTCGCCGAACTGCGCTTCCCAGCACGTCAGTGCCTCGGGCATGTCGAGCGACCAGCCGTAGTCGAACCCCATCACGCCGGCTTCGCTCAAAGGAGAGTCGAAGATGTCGAACCGGCCCTGTCCCGGCCGCAGATGCGCGAGCGGCGTATAGCGCTTGCCGTCGCGCGCGTCGGCCAGCACCGCGTGGCGATGGGAGAACGTCCCGCGCCGCGCGTCCTGGCCGGAGAAGCGGATCGGCGAGCTCGGTCGTCGCCCCTTCGGCGAGCTTGCGGCGGCCTTCCAGGAGCTTCGCGATTTTATCGTTGGGCGTGAAGCCTTCCGGCACCTGCGACAACGCCGTCAAGAGCGAGCGCAGCTTCTCGACCGGCACGTTGGTCGGCACTTCCGGCGTCAGCGAATCCGGCCCGCCGCGGTCGTGCGACCAGAGGCCGGCCATCGCCGACACCGACGCTCGTTTCGCGCCCTCCTTGCGCGTCCGCTCCAACTCTTCCTCGAGCTTGGCCACCCGCCGGCGCATGAGGTCGTCGGCCTCGCTGCCGGTCGCCACGCCCTCTTCCGCCAGCCGCCGCGCGTACACCTGCCGGGGCGGCTCCTTCTGGCGGATGATCTCGTACATCCGCGGCTGGGTGAAGGCGGGCTCGTCGCCCTCGTTGTGGCCGTACTTCCGGTAGCAGTAGAGGTCGATGAGCACGTCCTGCTTGAACGTCTGCCGGTATTCGACGGCGAGCTGCACGGCCCAGACGACGGCCTCGGGATCCTCGCCGTTGACGTGGAACACCGGCGCGCGCAGCACGCGGGCGATGTCGGTCGCGTACGGCGTCGAGCGCGCGTCCTCCGCGTTGGTGGTGAAGCCGACCTGGTTGTTGATCACCACGTGGACCGTGCCGCCGGTCGCGTAGCCCTCGAGGTTCGAAAGGTTCAATACCTCCGCGATGATCCCCTGGCCGGCCATGGCTGCGTCACCGTGGATCAGGACGGGGAGCACCTTGCGGCGCTCGGGATCGCGGACCGCGGGAGCGCCGGCCCAGTTGAGGTTGCGGTCCTGTTTGGCGCGCACGCGGCCTTCGACGACCGGATCGACGATCTCGAGATGGCTCGGGTTGAAGGCGAGCGAGAGGTGCAGATTACCGCGATCGGTCGAGTACCCCATGTGGTACTTGACGTCGCCGCGGCCCATCATCGTCTCGACTTCCTGATCCTCGAATTCGGCGAAGAGCTCGTTGAGGCCCTTGCCGAGGACGTTGACGAGGACGTTCAGGCGGCCGCGGTGGGCCATGCCCAGGACGAGTTCCTCGCCTTGGAGCTTTTCAAACTCGTCGAGCAGCCAGTCGAGGAGCGGGATCAGGCTCTCGCCGCCCTCGAGCGAGAAGCGCTTCTTGCCGATGTACTTGCGGTGGAGGAACGTCTCCAGCGTCTCGGCGTCGGTCAACCGCGCGAGGATGCGCAGCTTCTGCTCGCGGGTGAGGTCCGGCTCGTTTCCGGTGGACTCCATCTTCTCCTGGAGCCACTTCTTGATCGCCGGATCCTCGCCGTGCATGTACTCGACGCCGATGGTGCGGCAGTACGTGTGCTTGAGGCGCGCGATGATCTCGCGCAGCGTCAGCTCGCCGGCGCCGAAGTCGCCGGTGACGAAGGTCTTGTCGAGGTCGCCCTCGCTGAGGCCGAAGTGCTCCGGATCGAGCTCGGGCGGCGGCGGCTGCAGCATGCCGAGCGGGTCGAGGTTGGCGAAGAGATGGCCGCGGATGCGGTAGGCGTTGATCAGCTCGGCGACGCGTTCCTGCAGCTCTTCGGCCTTGAGGCGCTCGATTTCCGGCGCGGCGATGTCGAGGAGGGCGCCGGCGAAATGGCCGTTGTCGCCGTTTCCGGCCACGGGGATGACCGGCGCGGACGGCTGAGACCAGGCGCTCGCCTGGAACGCCGGCGCGCTGGGGAACGGCAGGCCGTGCATGCGGGCGAAGTACTTCTGCCACTCCTCGTCGACGGCCGCCGGGTTCTGGCGCCAGCGCTCGTACTGATCCTCGACGAAGACCTGGTTGACTCCGAAATCGCGGTCGAAATCCATAGGGCGCGGAAAAATAGCCGATCAAGCGGCTCTGAGCCATGGAATGTCATAGTCTTCGCGGGTGCCGGGGGAGTGGCGGAACTGGTGTACGCGGCAGACTTAAAATCTGCTGTCGCGAAAGCGACATGAGGGTTCGAGTCCCTCCTCCCCCATCACTCAGCAGGTCGCCGGCGCCGGCGCCAGACGATCCAGGCGACGAGACCCAGCACCACGATGGCCAGGATGACCCACTGCACCCGGTGCATGATCCGGCGGATGTCGTCGAGGTGCTCGCCGAAGTAGTAGCCGAGCGTGACGACGATCGGCACGGTGATCGCGGCCGAGACGGCGTCGGCGAGCAGGAACTTCCAGAACGGCACGTGCGAGGCGCCGGAGAGGAAGAAGATCGGCGCGCGGAGCACCGGCGTGTGGCGGCCGACGACGATGGTGAGAAAGCCGTGCTTCGCGAAATGCTCGCGCAGCTTCTGTTGCCGCTCGGGTGAGAGATGCTTGCGCACCAGCTTGTGCCCGTAGGCGGCCGGACCCATGCGCCATCCCCAGTGATGGATCAGGCAATCGCCGAGCAGCACGCCGAAGTAGCCCGAGGCAAGCGTGGGCCAATACATGGTCACGCCCTGCGCGGCGAGGCCGCCGCCGAGGAGCAGCGTCAGGTCCTCGGAAATCGGCACGCCCAGCCCGGCCGCCGAAAGCACGACCACGATGGCCAGGTAAGTGAACTTCGCCAAAAAGGACGCGAGAGCGTGCTCCACGCCCCCCTCTCTATGATAGAACGCGCGCCCCGACGAGAGGTGCGTTCATGCTCGATGCAGTGACCCGGGGCTTCAAGGCCGCCAAGCACAAGCTGACCGGCAAGGCGGAGCTGACCGAAGCCAACATCGACGACGCGCTGCGCGACATCCGCGTCGCGCTGTTGGAGGCGGACGTCGAGTTCAACGTCGCCAAGCGGTTCCTCGCGCGGGTGAAGGAGAAGGCGCTGGGCGAGGTGGTGGCGACGACCGCGGTCGACAAGAAGGGCAAGAAGTTCCAGGTCGCGCCGGGCGACCACTTCATCAAGATCTGCCACGACGAGCTGGAAGGCCTGATGGGGCCGGTCGACACTTCGCTCGCGCTGTCGCAGAAGGGCGAGCGGCCGGCCGGGATCATGATGGTGGGCCTGCAGGGGTCGGGCAAGACCACCACCGTCGCCAAGCTCGCGCTGCTCCTGCAGAAGCGCGGGAAGAAGCCGCTGATGGTCGCTGCCGACATCTATCGTCCGGCGGCGGTCGAGCAGCTCAAGCAGCTCGGCGCGAAGCTCGAGATCCCGGTCTTTCACGAGGAGAACACGAAGCCGCCGGAGATGGCGCAGCACGCGCTCGCGTACGCGGGCTCGAAGAATCGCGACGTGATTCTGTACGACACCGCCGGACGGCTCGCCATCGACGAGGAGATGATGGCCGAGCTGGAGAACGTGAAGTCGCGCGTCGAGCCGGAGAATATCTTATTAGTTGCAGATGCAATGATCGGCCAGGACGCGGTCAAGACCGCGGCCGAGTTCGACAGAAGGCTTGCGCTCTCCGGCTTCGTCCTCACCAAGCTCGACGGCGATGCGCGCGGCGGCGCCGCGTTGTCGATCAAGGAAGTCACCGGCAAGCCGATCAAGTTCATCGGCATGGGCGAAGCGCTCGACAAGCTCGAGGAGTTCCGGCCCGAGGGACTGGCTTCTCGCATTCTCGGCTTCGGCGACATCGTCGGCCTGATGAAGGATTTCGAAGGCGTCGTCGACGAGAAGAAGGCCGAGGAAGACGCCGAGAAGATCCTCTCCGGCCAGTTCGACCTCCACGACTTCGTCGAGCAGATCAAGCTGGTCAAGAAGATGGGCAGCGTCAACGAGCTGCTCGAGAAGTTTCCTTTGTTCGGCGAGCTGCCCGAGGGCGTGACGTTCGACGACAAGGAGCTGCACCGTGTCGAGGCGATCATCGCCTCGATGACGGCGACGGAGCGGAAGAACCCGTCGATCATCGGCGACGAGCGCATCGCGCGCATCGCTCGCGGCTCCGGCCAGAAGAAAGAGAACGTCCGCGGGCTGCTCGACCGGTTCTTCGCCATGCAGAAGGTGATGAAGCAGCTGGGCGGCGGACCGGGCGCGCCGGGGAT
>VBLM01000234.1 GCA_005879095.1 Deltaproteobacteria bacterium | reverse complement strand
GTGAGAAATGTCTTTCCCAAGGCGAACACGCAGACCTTCGCGGCCGACGTGCTCGCGCTGCTATAGAGCGGGCGAGCAGGCGGCGTCGCCGCGGCGGTGACTAAGTTGCGCGCGTATGGTGCGGGCGCAGCTGGTCGATGCCGTTCGGGATGCAGCCTGTCTGCTGGGCGGTTCGCGGAAGGATTACGATGAGCTGCTCGAGCTGGCCGAGGGCGTGAAGTTCGTCTGCCTCGGCGAGGCCACGCACGGCAGCCACGAGCTGTACCGCGAGCGCGCGCGGATCACGCAGCGGCTGATCGTCGAGCAGGGGTTCAACGCGGTTGTGGTCGAGGCCGACTGGCCCGATGCCGATCGCGCCAACCGCTGGGTGCAGGGCCGATCGGACGACACGGACGCCGAGGAAGCGCTGGCCGGATTCCGGCGCTTTCCCACCTGGATGTGGCGGAACACGGTGGTGGTCGATTTCATCGGCTGGCTGCGCGAGCGGAACGAGCGGATGCAGAAGCCGGCGTTGTTCCACGGGATGGATCTGTACAGTTTGTACAATTCGCTCGACGCGGTGGTGCGCTATCTGTCGCGCGTCGACCCCGAGGCGGCCGAGCGCGCGCGAGAGCGGTACGCCTGTTTCGAGGCGCACGAGGAAGGCGAATCGTATGGGCATGCGCTGCGGTTCGGCATCTCGCGATCGTGCGAGGACGAAGCCGTGCGCCAGCTGCTCGAGCTGCAGAAGCGCGCGGCGGGGGCGATCGATCCGGAGCTCTTCTCGGCCGAGCAGAACGCGCGCCTCGCGCGCAACGCCGAGTTGTACTACCGCGCGATGTTCGGCTCGCGCATCTCGACCTGGAACCTGCGCGACCGGCACATGACGGAGACGCTGGAGAACGTCGCCGCTTTTCTCGTCCGGCGCGATGGGTACGCGCGGGTGGTTGTCTGGGCGCACAACTCGCACCTCGGTGACGCGCGCGCGACCGACATGGGCGAGGCCGGTGAGCTCAACGTCGGACAGCTCTTGCGCGAGAAGCACGGCGATGCGGCGCTTTTGATCGGCTTCACTACCTATGACGGCAGCGTGACCGCGGCCGACGACTGGGGCGGGCCGCCCGAGCACATGCGGGTGCGGCCGGCGCTCGAGGGGAGCGTCGAGGAGCTGTTGCACCAGGTCGAGCTGCCGCGCTTCTTCCTGCCGTTGCGCGGCGCGGGCGAGGCGCTCGGAGAGCTGCGCGAGGCGATGCTGGAGCGCGCCATCGGCGTGGTGTACCGGCCGCGGACGGAACGGCAGAGCCACTACTTCGAGGCGCGGGTGGCGGCGCAGTTCGACGGGATCGTGCACGTCGATCGGACGCGGGCGGTCGAGCCGCTCGAGCGGGCGCAGATGTGGACAGCCGAACCGCCCGAAACGTACCCGTCGGCGCTCTGATCCGCTCAGTCGCGCAGGATCCGGATGACGAGGAACAGCGCGGCCGCACCCGCAGTCAGCTTCGCCAGTTTCCAGACGCGGTGCTCGAGCACGTCCACCCGGTCGGCGATGAGCAGCGCCATCCAGTGCCTGGCGCGCGTCTCGCGCGTCGAGTAAGCGAGGCGCCGCAGCAGACCCGAGAGCCCGTGCAGCGGCTGAGCGGTGCCGAAGACCGGGGTCATTCCCGGCAGTCCCTCGCGGTGCACGATCCCGCGCCGGGGTTTCATCCGCTCGATCACTTCCGGCGCCGTCGGCGTCAGACGGCCCATCGGCTGTTCCATCGGCACGCCGGGCCGCTCTTCCGGCGCGATGTCCGCGCCCACCACGGGCCTGTCGCGATGCGCCTGCCTCTGCTGATGTCTCTCGCTCATGCTCGAGCCTCCGGAGTGAGCACGCACTTCACGCAGCCGTCCTTCTTGTCGGAGAAGATCGCGTACGCCTTGGGCGCGTCGTTCAAAGGGAAGCGGTGGGTGATGATCGCTTTGGCGTCGATGCGGCCTTCCCGGATGTGCTTGAGCAGATGCGGCATGTAGCGGCGCACGTTGCACTGGTTCATCCGCAGCGTGAGGCCCTTGTTCATCGCGGTGCCGATGTCGACCAGGTTCCAGGGCGGGCCGTAGACGCCGATGATCGAGACGTTCCCGCCCTTGCGCACGGTATGGATCGCCCAGTTGATCGCGACCGGGACGCCGGCCTGCATGAACATCCGGCCGAGGAATCGCTGGAGCTTGCTGCCCTCGGCTTCCATGCCGACCGCTTCGATACAGACGTCGGGGCCGCGGCCTTCGAACTGGTCTTTCAGGTACGCGACGATGTCCGGCACTTTCTTGAAGTTGACCGTCTCGACGCCGGCGTAACGGCGCGCGAACTCGAGGCGGTACTCGACGTGATCGACGGCGATGACCCGGCCGGCGCCGAGCAGCCAGGCCGACTTCATCGCGAAGAGGCCGACCGGGCCGCAGCCGAAGACGACGACGGTTTCGCCGCCCTTGATCTCGCCCATCTCGGCGGCCTGGTAGCCGGTGGGCAGGATGTCGGAGAGGAAGAGGACTTCCTCGTCCTGCATGTCGTCGGGGATCTTCATCGGGCCCACGTCGGCGAACGGGACGCGGACGAACTCGGCCTGGCCGCCCTCGTAGCCGCCGGTCGTGTGCGAGTAGCCGTAGACGCCGCTCGCGACGTCGCTGTTCGGGTTGGTATTCTCGCAGTTCGCGGAGAGCCCGCGCGAGCAGTAGAAGCAGGTGCCGCAGCTGATGTTGAAGGGCACCACCACGCGGTCGCCCTTCCGCAGATTCCTGACGCTTTGGCCGACCTCTTCGACCACGCCGGTGCACTCGTGGCCGAACGTGCAGCCGACGCGCGTGTCGGGGACCATGCCGTGGAGCAGGTGGAGGTCGGAGCCGCAGATGGCTGCGCGGGTCACTTTGAGCACGACGTCGTTGGGGTGTTCGATCTTCGGGTCGGGCTTCTTGATGACTTTCACCTTGTTGGGGCCGAAGTAGCTCAGGGCGCGCATTCGGGTCTCCTGGTGTGAAGAGAAAGTGCGAAGTCCGGCGCCGCGCGGCAAACTGCGGGCATGCGTGCGCTTCCCGCCCTGCTCTTGATCGGCTGCTCGGCAGCGAAGCCGACGCCGGCGAGCGCGGGGCTGGCGCCTTGCGATGCACTGCCGCTGCTGGGGCGCCTGGAGCCGATTTCGATGGCATCCGACCCGGCGGGCGGGCTCGCCGTGACGGGAAAGTTCGAGGGCACGTTGCGCGCTGCCGGGGCGACGGTGACCTCGGCGGGAGCGACGGATGTCTTCGTTCTGCGTACCAACGCGGATGGATCGGTGCGCTGGTTGCGGCGGATCGGCGGTCAGGGGGCGGAGACGTCGAGCGCGGTCGCCTTCGCGGCCAACGGCGACGCGGTCGTGGCCGGCGCCGCGGAAGAGCACTGTTTCGTCGCGCGGCTGGCCGATGCCGACGGGCACGAGCTGTGGACGGCGCGCTTGCCCGGCGACGGGGAGTCGAACTGCCGCGCGCTGTCCGTCGATGCTCGCGGCGATGTGTGGGCGACGGGGTATTTCTCCGGATTGCTGAACGGTATCGCGAGCAAGGGGCTCTACGATTTCTTCGTGGTGAAGTTCGCGGGCGCGAATGGCGACGCGTTTTTCGTGCGCGCGATCGGCGGCAAGGGGAAGGAATTGCCGCGCGCGATCGCGGCGCTGCCCTCGGGGGAAGTGCTGGTCGCGGGACAGTTCGGCGGCGAGGTGGACGTGACGGAATCGGACGTCGATTTCGGCAAGGGGCCGGTGCGGTCGGCGGGCGACTTCGACGGGTTTCTCTTGAAGCTGTTGCCTGATGGAAAGACTGCGTGGGTGGCGACGTTCGGCGACAATGGCGATGATGAGATCAACGCTCTGGTCGTGGGTCCGGACGGCGCGATCTACGCGAGCGGCCACCACCAGCCGTCGGGGAACTATCTCGGGCTGAATCCGCACGGCGTCGGCAATTTCACCGGCATCGTGCTGCGGTACGGACGCGACGGGCGCGGCGAGTGGGTGCGGATTTTCGACGGGCCGTCGTCGGCGGCGAACTATCTCGCGTTTGACGAGAAGGGGGAGCTGTGGACGGCGCGCTTGCCCGGCGACGGGGAGTCGAACTGCCGCGCGCTGTCCGTCGATGCTCGCGGCGATGTGTGGGCGACGGGGTATTTCTCCGGATTGCTGAACGGTATCGCGAGCAAGGGGCTCTACGATTTCTTCGTGGTGAAGTTCGCGGGCGCGAATGGCGACGCGTTTTTCGTGCGCGCGATCGGCGGCAAGGGGAAGGAATTGCCGCGCGCGATCGCGGCGCTGCCCTCGGGGGAAGTGCTGGTCGCGGGACAGTTCGGCGGCGAGGTGGACGTGACGGAATCGGATGTCGATTTCGGCAAGGGGCCGGTGCGGTCGGCGGGCGACTTCGACGGGTTTCTCTTGAAGCTGTTGCCTGATGGAAAGACTGCGTGGGTGGCGACGTTCGGCGACAATGGCGATGACGAGATCAACGCTCTGGTCGTGGGTCCGGACGGCGCGATCTACGCGAGCGGCCACCACCAGCCGTCGGGGAACTATCTCGGGCTGAATCCGCACGGCGTCGGCAATTTCACCGGCATCGTGCTGCGGTACGGACGCGACGGGCGCGGCGAGTGGGTGCGGATTTTCGACGGGCCGTCGTCGGCGGCGAACTATCTCGCGTTTGACGAGAAGGGGCGGCTGTGGACGGCGGGAGCGTCGCACGGGATTCGGATCGATGACGTGGTGATCGAGGGGGCGGGCGACAGCGACGCGTTCGCGCTCGCGTTCGATCCGAATACGGGGACAGCGATCGGGTCGCGGCGGTGGGCGTCGCTTTCATTCGACATCGCGCGCGGACTGGCGCGGATTCCGGGAGGGATCGCGGTCACCGGGTTCACGCGCGGTGAGCTCGCGGTGTGCGGGAAGCCGATCGGGACGGCTGGCGAGCAGACCGGGTTTGTCATCTGGCTGCGCGATCTTTGAGCACGGCTCTCAAGGGAACCGGCCGCTCGCAGAGAGCAGATCGATCCGTGCCTGGCGCGCCGCATCTTCCGCGACCAGCGCGGCCGTATCCGCGTCGCGCGCGCGGCGCTCTGCATCGACGACTTCGAGGTCGTTGGTCGCCCCTTCGCGGTACGCGAGCATCGTCATGTCGAGCGCCTCGTGTGCGAGCTTCGCCGCCCGCCGCGCGGAGCCGAGGCTCTCGTCGGTGCGCTTGAGCGATTCGAATCCGGCGCGCACGTCCGACCGCGCCTGCCGCAAGAGGTTCTCGAGGTCGGCCTGCGCCTCGGCGTGCAGCGCCGACCGCTCGCGGCGCAAGCCGTAGCGCGCGCCGCCGTCGAAGATCGGCAAGGTGAGGACGAGCTGCGCCTGCCAGCCCGTCTGCGGCACCGTCACCGTCGCCGGCGTCTGGTAGAACGGCTGCAGCACCGCCGAGAGCAGCGGCATGTAGTCGGCCCAGCTGTCGCGCAGCACGCGGTGGGCGACCTCGGTGCGCAGCTTCTGCGCGCGGACGTCGGCGCGCTTTTCCTCGGCCTCGCGCAGCGCGTCGTCCGGAGCGGGCGGCGCGGGCAGCGTGACCTGCTGCTCGACTTCGACGGGGCCCTCCTCGCCGACCAGCACGCCGAGCGCCTCGCGCGATCGATCGAGCGCCGCCAGTGCGGCGGAGAGCTGCGATTCGTCCGTGGCCAGCTCCTGGGCGGCGCGCACTTCGTCGAGGCGGTTGCCGCTGCCGACCTCGAAGCGGGCGTGGGCGTCGTCGAGGTGCGACTTCGCGTTGTCGCGCGCCTGCGTGGTCACACCCACCAGGCGGTGCTGGGCCATCACGCCGAGATACGCCCGCGCGGTGGCCACGCCGACCGTGCGGCGCACTTCCTCCGACGACAGCTGGGCCACGCCGACCTGATCGCTCGCGTGCGACCACTGCACCCAGTGCTGCGGCGCGATCAGCGGCACCGTCAACGTCAGATTCGCGTTGAGGCTCACCAGCGGCGTCAGGGTGCGGCCGGCGAGCGAGCGCGCCGAATCGATCCGCGTGTCGACCGCGTTGCCGGTGAGGATCGGCAGCGACGGCGCGCGCTGCTCGCGCAGGATGCCCTCGGCGCGGAGGATTTCCTGCTGCGCGATCACGGCGCTGCTGTTGCGGATCAACGCCCGCCGCACCGCTTCGTCGAGCGTCAACTTCTCTTGTGCGAGCGCCGGGGCAGCGAGCAGGAGACTAAGCAGGAGCGTGCGCAACGTCTTCCTCTTCTTCCGCCGGGTGCGGCTTGCGCCACCGGTCGGCGATCGAATACAGCGCCGGCACCAGGAACAGCGTGAAGAACGTCGAGACTGTCAGGCCGCCGATCACCGCGCGCGCCAACGGCAGGTTGGTTTCGCTGCCCTCGCCGATGCCGATCGCCATCGGGATCAGGCCGACGATGGTGGCGATGGTGGTCATGAGGATGGGCCGCAGCCGCGTGCGGCCCGCGCGGACGACCGCGTCGACGATCGGCAACCCGTCCCGCTCGCGCAGGACGTTGGCGAAGTCGACCAGCAGCACGCCGTTCGAGACCACGATGCCGACCATCATGATGATGCCCATGAAACTGTTGACGCTCAAAGTCGTGCCGGTGATCCAGAGCGCGAGGAACACGCCGGAGACGCCGAGCGGGACGCTGAACATGATCACCAGCGGATCGAGCAGCGAGCGGAACTGGGAGGCCAGCACCATGTAGACGAGCGCGATGGCCATCAACGCCGCGAGCGAGAGGCCGCTGAAGGCCTCCTTCTGCGCCTGGGCCTGACCGGACAGTCCGGCGCTGAATCCTTCGGGCGGACGCAGATCGCGCAGCGCCCTTTCCACCGCCGCGCTGGCGCTGCCGAGGTCCTTGCCGGGCGCGACGTTGGCGGTGACGTCGATGATGCGTTGGAGGTATTTGCGGTTGATCAGCACCGGGCCGCTCGATCGTTTGACCTTTGCGATGCTCGCCAGCGAAACGAGATTCCCGGCCGGCGTGCGGATGGAGATGTCCTCGAGGTCGGCGACGTGCGAGCGGAAGCGGTCGTCCATGCGGACGTTGATGAAGTATTCGTTGCCGGTGACCGGATCGATGAACTGCGTCGGCTGCAGCTGCGAGGACCCCGTCAGGCTGGTCAGCACGCTCGTCGCGATGTCCTGCTCGGAGAGGCCGAGGCGGCCGGCCTTCTCGCGATCGACGACCACGTCGAGCTCGGGATAGTTCTCTTCGCGCGAGATCTGCACGTCGGTGAGGAGCGGCTTGCCGTCCTTGTCGAACAGCGCGCGCATCGCTTCGTGGACCTGCCGCGCGTAGAGGGCGCCTTGCTCGAGATCGTAGCCGAGGATCTCGACGTCGATCGGCGCGGCGGAGCCGAAGTTGAGGATGCGCTTCACGATCCCGCCGACGAAGAAGTAGAGCTGCGTGCCCGGCAGCGTGCCCTGGATCTCGCTGCGCAGCCTCTCGGCGGCGGTGTTGTCGGAGACGTTGCGCTGGCCCGTGGGGAGCAGGTTGACCTGGAGGTTGCCGGCGTGCGGGCCGGTATTCGGGCTGAAGATCGCGGTGCGCCCGGCGGGCAGGCCGCTGTCGGTGATCATCGTGGTGTAGAGACCCGGCAGCGCCTTCTTGACCGCCTTCTCGAGCTTGATCGCCACCTGCTCCGTTCTCTCCACGCGGGTGCCGATCGGCGTCTTGTAGGTGAGCTGGAACTGCGACTCGTCGCTCTCGGGGAAGAACTCGGTGCCGATGCGCTTGCTCAAGAAGAGCGAGCCGGCGAAGAAGGCGAGGATGACGAGGATGGTGCGGCCGCGGTGGTGGAGCACCCAGGTGAGCGCGCCGGCGTAGGCATCGTCGAGGCGCTCGAGCTTTTCCGTGAACCACTTCCCGAAGCCGCGCTGCTCGTGTTCGACGCCCGGCATGACCATCAGACACAACAGCGGTGTCACCGTGCGGGAGACGAAGAAGCTCATGATCAGCGCGAACGAGATCGTCAACGCGAGCGGGAGGAAGAGGTTGCGCGCGATGCCGAAGAGAAACAGGACGGGGAAAAAGACGACGATCGTCGTGATCGTGCTCACCAGGATCGGCATCGCCACTTCCTGCGCGGCAGAGAGCACGGCTTGCCGCCGGTTCTGGCCCAGAGCGAGATGGCGATGGATGTTCTCCAGCTCGACGATGCTGTCGTCGACGAGTCGACCGACGCCGAGCGCGAGGCCGCCGAGGGTGAAGACGTTCAGCGTCTGGCCGCTGAAGAAGAGCAGGACGAAAGTCGCGACGATGCTGAGCGGGATCGCGACGGCGACGATCGCGGTGGCGCGCAGGCTGACGAGGAAGACGAGGATGACGAGGATGGCGAGGATGCCGCCCTGCACCGCTTCGTGCTCGAGCGCCTTGACCGCGGCGCGGATGTAGCTCGACTGGTCGAAGGAGATGGCGAGCTTCACGGTGGGCGGCACGCCGCGCAGCTTCGGAAGCGCGGCGCGGACCGCGTCGACGACGCCGATGCTGTTCGCGCCCGGCTGCTTCAGGACGCGCAGGTAGACGCCGCGCTGGCCGTTGATTCGAACGATCTCGTTCTGATCGGCGGTCGAGTCGCGGACCTGGGCGACGTCGCTGATGCGGACTGGCGGGACGATGCGGTTGCCGATCGCGATCGGCGGGCGGACCACGACGTCGCCGAGCGGTTTCGCCTGCTGGAACTGGGTGTTGGCGAAGACGTTGTAGTCGCGGTCGCCGACACGGAGGTTGCCGCTCGGCATCAGGAGGTTGCTGGTGCGCACCGCGTTGACGACCTCGAGCGGACCGAGGCCGCGGGCGCGCAGAGCTTCCCGCTCGAGCTGCACTTCGATCTCGCGCACCTTGCCGCCGCCGGGGTTGGCCGACGCGACGCCCGGGATGCGCTCGAGCTGCGGCTCGATCGTGTTCAGGGCGAGGTCGTAGAGCTGCTTCTCGTCGAGCTCGTCGGAGCCGACCGCAACCACCGTCACCGGGATGTTGGTGATGTCGAACTTGATGTTGAACGGCTGCTGGATGCCCGGCGGCAGCGCGTTCATGATCTGCGCGATCCGCTGGCTGACGTCGAACTGGGCGTTGTCGAGGTTGGTGCCGAACTGGAACCAGACGCTGACCAGCGACACGCCCTGCTTGCTGACGCTCTCGACGCGGTCGACGCCAGGGCTGGCCGACACGGCGCGCTCGACCGGCATGGTGATCGACTTCTCGATGTCGACCGGCCCCGCGCCGGTATAAAAAATGGCGACACGGATGAGCGGGACGGTGATGTCGGGGAAGAGATCGACGCTCAGGTGGCGCACCGAGACGAAGCCGAGCGCGAGCGTCATCAGCGACATCATGAGGATCAGGACCGGATTGCGCAGCGCGAGCCGGGTCAGCCACATGGCTTAGTCCTTGACGGTCGAGGGCGGCGGTTTGACTTGCGCGCCGCGCAGCTCGCCGGGGTTGCCGAACAATTCGACGCCGCGGGCGGGGCGGACCTGGGCCTGATCGCTCAGTCCCTCGAGGCCGGCGGAGACGACCTCGTCGTCGGGGCCGAGGCCGGAGCGGATTTCGAGCCAGTCCTCGCCGTCGACGCCGAGTTGCACTTCGCGGCGCTGTACGCGGTCGCCGCGCAGGACGTAGACGAAGTTGCGGCCGTTGCTGATCTGTACGGCGCCGACCGGGACCGTCATCGCGCCGGGGTGGACGCCGGTGACGATCGAGGCCCGGCCGTACATGCCGGCGCGCAGGAGGCCGTCGCGATTCGGCAGGTGGACCTCGGCGTCGAGGGTGCGGGTGGCGGGATCGAGCGAGGGCGCGAGGCGGACGACGCGGCCGTCGAAGCGGCGGCCGGGCATCGCGTCGAGCTCGAGGTGGGCGGTCTGGCCGAGCTTGAGGTGCTGCACGTCGCCTTCGGCGGCGCTGACGAAAAGACGCAGTGTGTCGATCTGATCGACGGTCAGGATCGCGCCATTGTTCGAGCTGGGGCCGACCAGCGCGCCGGGGTCGAGGCGGCGCTGCGAGACGACGCCGTCGAGCGGGCTGGTGATGCGGGTCTCGCCTAGTCGGACCGCCAGGCCGCCGACCTGCGAGCGCGCGCCGGCCCGGGTAGCTTCGGCGGCGGCCAGCGCGGTCTCGGCCTGCTGCAGCTCCTGCTTCGAGATCCGGCCGGATGGCGCCAGCGCGCGGGCGCGGTCGAGGTTGGCGCGAGCCATCGCGACGGCGGCGTCGGACTGGGCGGCGGCGCTGCGGGCGGCGGCGAGCTGATCGGGAAGATCGCTCGGGCGCACGGTGGCCAGCAGCTGTACCTTGTGGACCCGGTCGCCGCGGTCGACGAGGACCGCATCGAGATAGCCGAGCGTCTTGGCGCCGACGTCGGCCTGGAGGAGCGGGCGGAGATCGACGGGCGCGCGGACGGTCTCTTCGACGTCGCGGACGGAGACGCGCGCGACGGCGACCAGCGGCGGGGGCCGGGTGCGGGCGGCGTCGCCGGCGCCTTTGGTACAGGCGGCGCCGACGAGCAAAAGGAGACAGGCGGTGCGCACCCGCGCGCTTCTACCCGGAAGCGGTTGCAAACGCAACCATTGCGCGTGAAATCGTTTCATTGTAACTTTTTCAGCTGAAATCGTTTCATTGAAACCGTTTCATCGAAAGGGTTGCGGGCGCGATGATCTCCCCGGACAGGTTGCTCACCGATGAAATCGGCCGCGGCATCATGCGCGTTCGCCGCCTGATTTTCACCGAAGCCGGCAAGCGGCTGGAGTCCGAGCGACAGTCGATGCTGGCCTGGCAGGCGCTCGCCTACCTCGATCTCCTCGGCACGATGCCGCAGGTCGCCCTGGCGGAAGGGCTCGGCCAGCACGCCGCCGGCATCTCCCGCCTGGTGAACGACCTGGTGCGCGACCGCCTGGTGAGCCGCAAGAAGCCCGTCAATGATCGGCGGGTCGTGCTCGTCAAGCTGTCCCGCAAAGGAAAGGCGCGCCTCGAAGCCGGCCGGCCGCTGGTCGAATCCGCCGTCGAGGACATCCTCGCGCCGCTCGACCGCGACGACCGCCGCGCCCTGCGCAACCTTCTCTGGCGCATGATCCCGCAGAAATAGGCCTCCGCTTGCAGATGGTCATGCACCGACAATGTTGCGTGCCTGTTTCGGGCGCGATCCTTGCATTGACTGTCGACGATCGCGGTCGTTACGGTCTGACGCGCATGCCGCGCCTGCTGCCGCTCCTTCTTCTGCTCGCCCTCGCCTGCGGGCGCAAGGACGGCACGAGCTACCGCACCGAGGCCGTCACGCGCGGTCCGGTGAGCGAGATCGTCAACGCCACCGTCTACGTCGACTGGAACAGCAAGGTGAAGAAGGGGCAGCTGCTCGCCACGCTCGATCCGCGGCTCTTCAACGCCCAGCAGGAGAAGGCCGACGCGACGCTGCAGTCGGCCAGGGCCAACGTCGAGAAGGCCGCCGCCGCGCTGGCGGACTCGGAGCGGATCTTGAAGCGCGATCTCGAGCTGCGGGCAGGCAACCTGATCGCGCAGGCCGACGTCGATACCGCTACCGCCACGCGCGATTCGAATAAGGCCGCGCTCAGCGCTGCCAAGGCCGCGGTGCTGCAGGCCAAGGCCGACCGCGACATGGCCGCCACCAACGTCGCGTTCGCGCGCATCACCAGCCCGATCGACGGCATCGTCGTCTCGCGCAACGTCGACGTCGGGCAGACCGTCGCGGCTGCGTTCCAGGCGCCCACGCTGTTCCTCATCGCCAACGACCTCACCAAGATGCAGATCCTCGCCAACATCGACGAGGCCGACGTCGGCAAGGTCCACGAAGGAGCGGAGTCGAAGTTCACCGTCGATGCGTATCCGGGCGAGACCTTCACCGGCAGCATCCGCGAAGTGCGGCAGGCGCCGACGACGATCCAGAACGTCGTCACGTACGCAGCAGTGATCGACGCGCCGAATCCCGATCGCAAGCTGCGGCAGGGAATGACCGCTTCGGTCACCATCACCACCGCGCACAAGGATGACGCACTGCGCGTTTCGAACGCGGCGCTTCGCTTCCGGCCGGAAGACACCGGCGCTGCCGAACCGGCAGCCGCGCCGCAGCAGCGCAGCGGCGGCGGAGCGCCGATGGCGCGCGGCGCGACCGCGGCCTCGCGCGGAAAGCCCGAGGGCGCTTCGCCGCAGCAGGGACCCGGCCGGCCGGGGCGCGTCTACAAGCTCGACGCAACCGGCAAGCTCGTGCCGGTCACCGTCCGCGTCGGACTCTCCGACGGCCAGCGCAGCGAGGTGATCGATGGGCTCGCCGAGGGCGACAAGGTCGTCGTCGGCGAAGCGGGCGCGGCC
>VBLM01000229.1 GCA_005879095.1 Deltaproteobacteria bacterium | reverse complement strand
GGTTCATGTTCATCACGCCGAGGATCCGGCCCTTGCTCCGCAGCGGCACGGCCAGGAACGAGCCGCTCGCCTTCGGGCGACCCTTGTAGTGGAGATAGCGCGGGTCGTTGGCGACGTCCGGAACGTAGATCGTCTGACCCTTCGCGGCCACTTCGCCGGCGACGCCCTCGCCGAGATGAAAGCGCATGCCGCGCGCACCCGACAGCGCCGTGCCTGCCACGGCTTCGACCACCAGCTGATGGGTCGGCTCGTCGACCAGCATCACGCTGAATTCCGACACGTCGAGCCGCGCGCAGATCTGCTTGCCGAGCAGCTCCAGCTGCTCGGGCAGATCGAGCGTGCCGGAGATCGCTTTCGAGACCTCGAGGAGCAGCTCCATCTCGCCGACGTGCGCCTGGAGCTGCGCGTTGACCGACTTGAGCTCGGCCTGGAGCGACAGCTCTTCCCGCGTCTCGATCTCCGTCACCGCCATGTCGGTGACCCGCGAGAGCATGGTGTTGAAGCTCTTCGAGAGCTTGCCCAGCTCGTCCTCGCCGTGGACCCGCGCGCGGACGAGGAACTCGCCCAGCTCGGCGCGCGCCATCACCTGTCCGAGCGACTGGATGGGCTTGATCAAGAAGTGCCGGACCGCCAGCGCGACGGTCATCCCGGCGAAGGTCAAGGCGAGCAGCGTGCCGACCACCGCTCCGTCGCGCAGCTCTTCGAAAGCGAGCGCGGGGTTCGTTACCGCAATGCGTCGAGAATGCTCGACGAGCACGCCCAGCCCGACCAGCAGCACCACCGCCGAGGGGATGGCGGACGCCAGCATGAGCTTGAGCGCGAGCGAGCTACGAATCCGCTTGAGCACCACGCCGCGGATTCTACACCGCCGCGCCTGCCCGGCCACCAAGAGGGCGTGCCGTGGGCTCTTTTGTCCAGTGAGTGGAGCACCCACATTAGGCGCTCCAAGGAGGCTCGAACATGCGCTGTCAGGACATCATGACCAAGAATCCCGCCACGCTGACGATGGAAGCGACCGTCCAGGAGGCCGCGCGCCTGATGGCCGACAAGGACGTGGGGTTCGTGCCCATCGTAGACAAGTCGGGCAATGCCGTCGGGACCGTCACCGATCGCGACATCGCCGTCCGCTGCGTGGCCAAGGGCCTCGATCCGCGGACCGCCAAGCTATCGGATTTCGGTGGAAATCAGGTGATCTGCTGCATGGCGGACGACGACGTGTCGAAAGCGGAGCAGCTGATGAGCCAGCACAAGATCCAGCGCATCCTGGTCTGCGAGGGCGACCACAAGAAGGGTCATCGGCCGGTCGGCGTGATCAGCCTGCAGGACCTGGCGAGTTCGGCCGGCAAGGACGACGTCGGCGAGACGGTCCGCAAGGTCAAGGAAGAGGGCGCGCCAGTCCACTAAATTGCGCGGCATGCGCCGCCGGGGCACGCTCGCTCTGGCGTGCCGAGACTGTGTCTAGCGGTTTTGCTCGTCTGCTCCGCGGCGCGGGCCGAGGAGATCCGCATCGAGATCGCGCGCGGCGCGAAAGAAATGCGCGTGGAGAGCGCGGGGCGTACGTTCGTCGTGGACGGGCCGCGGACGCTCGAGGGGCCCTTGAAACTCGACGGACGCGAAGTGCCGGGAAGGCTGGAGGTTTTTCGCGACCGCGGCCGGCTCGTCGCGGTGAACGTCGTCGATCTCGAGGATTACGTCGCCGCGGTCGTCGCGTCGGAGGTCTCGCCCGCATGGCCAGCGGAGGCGTTGAAGGCGCAGGCGGTCGCGGCGCGGACGTTCGCTGTAGCGCAGAAAGTGGCGCAGGGCCCCGGCGCGCGGGCGCATCTCGGTGCCTCTGTTTTAGACCAGGTATACAAGGGGACGGCGCACCCGGCACCGTCCGCGTCGAAGGCCGCGCGCGAGACGTCGGGCGAGGTGCTCACCTGGGGCGCCGCGCCGATCGCCGCGTACTTCAGCGCCAGCTGCGGAGGGCGCAGCGAGAGCGCGGAAGCGGCCTTTCATCTCGGACCGGGGACCACGCCGTACCTCCACGGTGGCGAGGCCGACGAAGACGAGCACCCGTGGACGAAGACCGTGAAGCTCGCCGACCTGACCGCCGCGCTCCGCAATCGGATCGGCTCGACCGTGAATGGCCTTCGCATCTCGGCCCGCACCGCGAGCGGCCGCGCCAGGACCCTGTCGGTGGAGACGAGCGCCGGTCGAAAGGCGTGCACGGCGTCGGCCTCTGCCAGTGGGGCGCCCACCAGCGCGCCTCGCGGGGCGCTACGTACCGGGAGATTCTCGCGCACTACTATCCGGGCGCTGAGATCCGCCGGATGTACTGACGGCCGTCCGGTAGAGCAGCACCAGCGCCACCAGCGGAAACGGGTAGGTCACGAGCCGCACCGCCCCTGAGACGACCGCGCGCCACGGTCCGGGCGCGACCAGCGCCGATGCCGCCGAGGCCGCGACGGTGAAGACCGCGATCATCACCCAGATCCCGAGCGCCGCCGGCCAGCGACCGCGCACCAGGGTCCACGACCGTTCCAGCGCCGCGCGGCCGCTGGCGTTCTCCGACATCGCCACCGGGATCGCGAAGCTGAATCCGACCGCGGCCACGATCCCCGGCACCAGACAGAACACCGATCCGATCGCGACCAGCGGCGCGCCGATCAACGCCGTCTGCACGAGCGGGCCCAGCCGCGATGCGACGGCAGCCCACGCGCCTGCCGGCCCCGACGCGGTGCCCAGCACCAACGGCACGACTGCCGCGTGCGCGAGCGCGATCCCCGCGAGGAGGATGGTCACCATGATCAACACCGCATACGCGACCGGAAGCGCCACCTCGATCAAGTCGCCGCCGATGCGATTGCGTCCCTCCATCGCCTCGTGGCCGAGCTGCTCGACGCGCGCGGTCCGGTGGGTCCGTGTCTCACCCAGCCCGACGGTGCCCATGCGGGCGAGACCGAAGACGACCGCTCCCGCCATCAAGAGATTCGCCGGCACCAGCGCGAGCGCGCAGGTCACGATCAGCACGGCGAAACGCCCGCGATAGATCGCGAAGGCGTCCGCGAGCATCAGGCCGGACGCAGCGCGGCCTGATCGCCGACGTACGGCGCGCGGCCGAGGACGCGCCGGTACAGCGCGCCGTGGCCGTCCGCCATCCGATCCAGCGACAGCTCCTGCTCGATCCGCTTGCGCCCGCGCGCGCCCATCGCCCGCCCTTCTTCCGGCTGCGAGAGGAGCTGCGCAAGGCCGGACGCGAGCGCGCGGGCGTCGCCGGACGGAACCAGGAGGCCGTTGTCGCTGACCAGCTCGGGATTGCCGCCGACCTGGGTGGCGACGATCGGCAGCCGCGCCGCCATCGCCTCCATCAGCGCGTTCGAGAGGCCCTCGGCGCTGGAGCAGAGACACGCCAGATGCGCTCGCGCGAGCATCGCCGGCACGTCGAGCCGATGTCCGAGCAGGATCACGCGCTCGCCCAGGCCGAGCTCCGCGATGCGGCGGGTGAGAACTTCGCGCTCCGGCCCCTCGCCGGCGCAGACGAAACGGACGTCGTGGAATTCCGCCGGCAGCAGCGCGACCGCTTCCACGAGCGTGCGGTGCCCCTTCACCGGCCAGAGGTTTCCGATCACCGCCACCAGGCGCCCTTCCGGCAGCGGCGCCTGCAGCGGCTGGGCGGCGAGCGCGTCGAACTGCTCGAGATCGAGCCCGTTGCGGACGACCATCACTTTGTCGGGCCCGCAGCCCTCGTCGCGGATGCAGACCGCCTTCACCGCGTCGGCGTTCGCGACCACGATGTCGGCGAAGCGCGAGTTGAGCTTCTCGGCCTCCCGGTGCCAGCGCGTGAAGCCGGTGCGGATGTGGCCGAGGTCGACGCGGCTGACCACGGCCTTCGCTCCGCCCAGCCGGGCAGCAGCCAGGCCGAGGAGGTTGGTATTGAAATCGGTGGCGTGGACAATCTTCACGTCCTCGGCGCGGATCAGAGCCGCCATCCGCGCGATCTGCAGCGCCGTGTTCGGCCGCGCCATCGAGCCATTGAGGGGAAAGACGTGCGGTTCATAACCGAACGACCGCACCTGCTCGAGCATCGGTCCGCTGGCCTCGAGGCAGCCGACGATGGCGCGAAAGCCGGCCGGATGCCGCCGCAGGCGTTCGACGAACTGCCGTTCGGCGCCCCCGATCCAGAATCTGTTCACCAGGTGAAGGACAGGGATGTCGTAGGAAAACATGCCGGTCAGGGTGTGCATCCGCCATGCGGCTGGCCAGTCTCTTGACAGTCGGGCAGGTTCTGCCAAAGACGCGGCATGCCGGCGCGGGCGGTGGTGGCCGCCATCGACATGGGTTACGGCCATCTGCGCCCGGCGGCGGCACTGGCCGGCTATCTCGGCACCGAAGTGCTGCAGATGGACCGCCCGCCGCTCGGCAACGACATCGACTTCCGCTTCTGGGAGAGCACGCGCGAGCTGTACGAGCCGCTCACCCGGCTGTCGCAGTTGCCGGGCGTGGGTGGGCCGATGCGTGCGGTTCTGAACACGATCACGGCGATTCCCGAGCCGTGGCCGGTGCGCGATCTGTCGGGCCCGACGCAGGGGACGAAGTGGATGCTGCGCGCCGCGCGCGACGGCGTGGGCAAGACGCTCGCCGGGCACCTGCGCGAGACCGGCGCGCCGCTGGTGACGACTTTTTACGCGGCCGCGATCCTGGCCGAGCTGCACGGCGCTTCGAGGCTGCACTGCCTGATTACCGACAGCGACATCAACCGGGTCTGGGCGCCGCCCGATCCGGCGAACAGCCGGATCGTCTACTTCGCGCCGACCGAGCGGGCGCGGCGACGGATGCTGACGTACGGCGTGCGGCCCGAGCTGGTGCGGACGACGGGCTATCCGTTGCCGCACGAGCTCATCGAGCAGTCGGTGCTGAGGAAAAACCTCGCGGCACGACTGGCGCGGCTGCGTGTGTCGGGAAATGTGCGCAAGGCAGCCGAGGCCGAATTGGGTCCGCTGCCGGAACTTTCCGAGCCGCCGCTGATCGTTTTCGCCATCGGCGGCGCGGGAGCGCAGGTCCCCCTCGCCCAGAAGGTCGTCCGCGGCCTCGCCGAAAAAATAAAAAAAAATTCTTTTCGGCTCGCGCTGGTGGCCGTCCGGCGGCCCGAGGTGGCCAAGGTGCTGCGCGATGCGCTGTACCAGAACGGCCTCGACGGGCAGGTCGAGGTCCTCGAGGACCCCGACGTGTTCGGCTACATCCGCCGTCTCAACGCGCTCCTCGCCGGCGCCGACGCGCTCTGGAGCAAGCCGTCCGAGATGACGTTCTTCGCTGCCCTCGGCCTGCCGTTCATCTCCGCGCCCCCGGTCGGCGTGCACGAGAAATGGAACCTGCGCTGGGGAACCGACGGCGGCGCGGCGCTGCCGCAGCACGATCCGGCGACCGCCGGCGAGTGGCTGCAGGAATGGCTCGAAGACGGCGTGCTGGCCGGCGCCGCCTGGGCCGGTTACCAGCGGCTACCGCAGCTTGGGCTGTACCGGATCGCCGAGGAACTCGCCCA
>VBLM01000233.1 GCA_005879095.1 Deltaproteobacteria bacterium | reverse complement strand
CGGTCACGCCGCTGTGGATGATCACCAGCAGCGCCGCTTCGTACTCGGCCTCCGGAAGCGAATCCAGCAGCCGGCGGGCCAGCGTGGTCTTTCCCGCGCCGATGTCGCCGACGAGGATGCCGAGGCCCTTCATCTGCGCGCAGATGTGCGTCAGCCGGACCAGCGCCTGCGAGTGCTGCGGCGAGTTGAAGTAGAAGCGCGAGACCGGCGCGTTGGAGAACGGCTCCTGGGCCAGCTCGTAGTAGTCGAGATAATTCATTTATACGAACCCGATCTTGCGGTTCTTGCGCGCAGGCTCAGGCGGCGGCTCGTTGCCTCCGCCGGAGCTCGGGGCCACCTCGCTCGGACGGGCGGGAGCCGAGGTCTGCGACTTGCCCGACGGAGAAGCGCCCCGGGCCGACGCGGCGGTCTTGAGCGCCGCGGATGGAGCGGCAGTCCGCTGCGCCGCCGGCTTCGCCACCGCCGGAACCTCGCGCGGTCCGCCCAGCCGGTCGATGCGGGCCTGCACGTCGCGGAACGTCGCATCCTCCGCGCTGACCTGCATGTACTGCTCGACCGCCTCGTCGGTCTTGCCGGCGGTCTCGAACGCCCCGCCCAGCTCGAACATCAGTGCCCGCCGCGCCGCGACCGTCAGGTCCGGCAGCTCGAGCCCGCGCTGGAACTTCTCGACCGCCTGCTCGGTGTGCCCGCGCTCCAGCTCGCACATGCCGAGCATCGTCAGGCAATCGGCCCCGCGCGGCCCCCTGGCGTGCTGCACCGCCAGCTCGAACTCCGCGATGGCCTCGTCGACCAGGCCCATCTCCTTGTAGGCGATGCCGAGGTCGTAGTGCGTCTGCACGTCCTCCGGCCGCACCGTCTGCTGCACCTTGGCGCGGAACTCGCCCAGCACTTCGTCCGCCGGCACCTGGAAGGGATCGAGCGAGTCGCTGTCGAGCGGTTTGTCGTCGTCGACCAGCCCGCCACCCACTTCCGCGGCCAGCTCCGCCGCCAGCTCGGCAGCCAGATCGTCCGGTGGTTCCTGCGGTTCGGCTGCCCCGGGCGCGCCCCCGCCCAGCTCGCGCAGCATGCGCATCGCGGCCGGATGATTCGGCACGGCGAGCAGGATCCCTTCGAGCAGAGCGCGCGCGTCTTCCGGAAGGCCGGCCTGAATGTAGAAGTCGGCCTCGGCGAGGTCGCTGGCGAATTCGTCTTCCTCTTCGGCAGGCGCAGCCGCGGGTTCGACCTCTTCGGCGACGACTTCTTCCTCGAGCGGCTCGTCGAGGAACTGGTCGTGCTGATACTCCGACGAAGCAGCGATCGGCTCGACCTCCATCGCCGACTCTTCCTCGACCGTCTCGGCGACGAGCTCTTCCTCGACAGGCTCCGCCCCCGCTTCGAGCGCGACGTGCGTGGGATCCAGGGCCCGCAGCTCGTCCCTGGCGGCCGATGCGCGCGGATCCCCCAGGTCGCTGTAGAGCTTGATCAGCGTGGCCAGCGAGGCGACCGCGTCCTGCGGCCGGTTGCTGGCCAGCGCCACCGTCTTGGCCTTGTCGTGGGCCTCGAGGTTGTCGGGGTCGACGGTGAAAATCTTCCGCAGGTGCTCGAGCGCTTTTTCTTGGAGCCCGTACTTGATGTAGACCTCGGTCTCCTTGAGCAGCTTGGGCACCGCGGCCGCGGTAGGCGGAGCGGATGAGCCGGCGGTGGTCGGAATCGGCGCTGTCGGCGGCCGCGCTGACTGGATCGGCGAGGTCGGCGGCCGGGCCGGTTGCCGGTTCTGGACGGGACCGGTCGGCGGCCGCACGGGCGCCGGAGGAACCACGGCCACCTTGGCGATCGGCTGCGGCGCGGGACGCTGCGGAGCGGCCGCTTTCAAGCCTGCCGGCTGCTGCCCGGCCTCCCGCTCGTCCGCATCCTGCAGACTTTTCAGGCCCTGCTTCACCTCGGCGTCATCCGGCGCCAGCTCCTGCGCCTGGGTGTACGTCCGCCGCGCTTCCTCGTTGTGGCCGGTGTCGATGTGGACCCGCGCCAGCTCTTTCAGGACGGAAACGGTCTTGGAGACCTGCCCCAGATCCTGGAACGCCTTGGCCAGCATCTGCAGCGTGCCGAGGTCGCGCGGGTTCGCCTTGAAGCAGATCTGCAGCTTGGCGAGCGCTCGCTTCGAGTCACCGCGGCTCAGGTAGCTCTCGGCCAGCTCCTTGGCCAGCGTGACGTCGCCCTGGTCGAGGTGGCTGATGCGCTCCGCCACGCGCAGATAATCGTCGGTCCGGCCGTTCCGCTGCAGGTATTGCGCAGCGCGGCGCAGCTCGGCCACCGCCTCGATCAGATTGTCCTGCCGCGCGTACTGTTCGCCCAGCCGGATGCGGGCGGCGACGTTGTCGGGGTCGAGATCGACCAGCTTCTTGAGGGTATCGAGGCTGGCCTTGGTGTCGCCGATCTTCTCGTAGTACGCCGCGACCGTCTGCCACTCTTTGGTCGCGTCGCCCACCAGTCCCAGCTGCTGGTACAGCTCGGCGAGGCGGACGTTGACCTCGACCCGATCGATGACCTTGAGCACCTGCTTGTAGAGCGCGACCGCCTTCAGATAGAAGCCCTGCGCCGAATAGGTCTTGGCGACCTTCTCGAAGCAGTCGGCCGCCTCCGCCTTGCGGTTCATCTTCTGGTACAGCTCGGCCAGCTTCTGCAGGACGCGGACGTCGTCGGGATCGACTTCGAGGACCCGCTGGAACTCCTTGACGGCCTTCTCGAACTGACCTTTGGAGATCAGCTTCGAGGCCGACTCCATGACCTTGTTTTTGTCCATCGGTCCGGTCGGCTCTCGGGTCGAAGAAGGGGACGGGCCAGCGCCCTAACGTAACGGAAAATCTGCTTTTTGGTCAAGGAACTGGCGTGAGGTAGACGCTCGGGAATGTGCGAAGATTCCCGCTCTGACGCGGGTCGTAAATCGCACCTCGGAGCACAAGCGGCAAGCAGAATTTCGAGCCTGATTTCGGCGCCGCGCGAACGGGCACAAATGTGTGTATAGGTGCGCTACGAGCACACCACTCAGTTCGGGTTCTCCGCCAGCAGCTTTTCCACCAGCCGCGTGTCGTAGCGGCCCTGTACGAACGGTTCAAACTGCAGCAGCTTCTTGTGGAAGGGGATGTTGGTCTTGATCCCCTCCACGATGTACTCCTCGAGCGCCCGCCGCATCCGCATGATCGCGGCCGGCCGGCTGTCGGCGAAGACGATCAGTTTCGCCACCATCGAGTCGTAGAACGGCAGCACCCGGTACTGCTCGTACGCCGCCGAATCGATGCGCACGCCCAGCCCGCCGGGCGAGTTGTAGGCGGTGATCAAGCCCGGCGAGGGCGCGAACGTGACCGGGTCCTCGGCGTTCACGCGGCACTCGATGGCGTGCCCCTTGAGGACGATGCTCTTCTGCGTCCGGCCCAGCTCTTCGCCCGACGCCAGCCGGATCTGCTCCTTGAGCAAGTCGATCCCGGTCACGCTCTCGGTCACCGGGTGCTCGACCTGGATCCGGGTATTCATCTCCATGAAGTAGAAGTCCGAGCGCTCGTCGAGCAGGAACTCGATGGTCCCGACGTTGTTGTACTTGACCCGCC
>VBLM01000232.1:2695-4585 GCA_005879095.1 Deltaproteobacteria bacterium | reverse complement strand
GACCGTCGACATGTCGTTCCCGCGCACCGCGTCGAACGACGAGTCGCCGGTGTAGTCCATGCCGATCTGGAACTGCTCGGGCGGGATGCCGACGTCCTCGAGCGCGCACTTGATCGTCCCGGCGACGCGGGTCTTCAACTGATCCATCGTCTCGTGGTTCCGGTACGCCTGCGGCCGCGCGATGACGTTCTTGCCCAGCTTGGCGAGAGAGTACGGGAGCGCGTTGCAGAAGGCCATCCCCGGCGCCGCCTTGCCGTCCTGCTGGAACGGATACCCCGCGAAGCTCAGGATGCCTTCCATCTGCGACGAGAGCGCCTGGAAGAGCTTCTTGATCCCCTCGGCGTGCTTCTGGACCGAGAGGTTGTTGATCTCGAGGTCGAAGGAAAGGCCGTCGAAACCGACCTGCTTCATGAGCGCGACGAGCTGCTTCGCGTGGTCGTTGATCTGGTCGTCGGTGGCGACCTCCATGAACTTGCAGAAGGCCTTGCTGCGGTTGCCGGATTGTGTCCCGGCGTCGACGATCGCGTACCCCGCATGGACGGCGATGTTGCGGCTGTGGCACTCGTCGATCAGCTTCTTCGCGACGTCGGGCGCGTCCTTGTCGGCGTAGATGAAGTCGCTGTCCCACACCGCCACACCCGTCGGCGTGCCGTCGGCAGGCTTGGGGATCTGGAGGTTGAACGTGCTGAGGATGATCAAGTCGTCGAGCTTGCCGGCGCACTTGTCGAGGATCTTGCGGCAGCGGTCGAAGTCGGGCAGGCCGCCCTTTTTCGGATCGGCATAGAACAGCTCGTAGCTTCGCGTCCAGGCGGTGAAGCGGACGCGGTCGCCCTCCAGCTTGCTCTCGGCCGGCTTGATCGGATCCTTCGCGGGGCCCCCGCCGCCGTCCGATTTCGCCGGCGGCTTGCCCGCGACCGGCACTTCGACCGTGAGCGCCTGGCCAATGGTCCCGCTGACGCCGCCGGAGGTGTACTTCATCACTTCTTGCCCGGCCACCAGACCTTGTCGGCCGGCACGCCCATCCACTGGAGCCACTGGTCGCGCGTCAAGAGCGCGCCGCCGGGCTTCTTCTTCGCCTGCATGTGACAGTGCGGGCCCGCGGAGAGCCCGATCGTCTTGGTGCACTTGCCCAGGTACGTTCCCGCCGGGAGCTGCTTCTTGTCCTTCGCCGCCCAGTACACCTCCGCGGAGATGTGGTCGAAGTGGCCGAACTCGATGACCTCGCCACTGTCGATCACGCAGCCGATGTAACCGCCGAAGCCGGAGGCCGTGAACTTGTCGAGCGGGGTGAACGGAACGGCGGGCCCGTAGACGTCCTGTCCGTACGGGTACTCGTTCTTGTTGGACGACGCGTTCATGTCGACGCAATTCAGCGGCAGGAAATGGCTGTGATTGTGGAATTGCACGGACTTCCAGCAGTCGGGCTGCGCTGGCTTGTCCGGCTTGACGAACTCGATGGTTCCGGGAGTCGAGTCCGGGAACGGCGTGCCATCGGCCCGCTTCAGCCCGTGGTCGTTTCCCCCCGCGTATTGTATCGCCTTCGGGAGCGGCTTGTCGTCGTCCTTGGGCTGCTCGTCGCCCGAGGGCGCCGGGCTGCTCTTGTCGAGATCGGGCAGGTCGAGCTTGTAGCTTCCTTCCTGGGTCAGGCCGGTGACCGCGATCTTGCCGTCATCGCCGGTGGTTCCGGTCTTCTCCGACTTGTCGGGCAGCGTGACCTGCCACTTGATGCCCGGGACCGGGTTGCCCGAAGCATCCTTGAGCGTGACCGCGACGTCGTGCGGGCCGGGCGGCGTGTCCTTGGCGGCGTCCTTTCCTGCTGCGTCGCCGCCGGTCTTGCCGTCGGCGCCGGCCTTGTCGCCCGCTCCCTGTGCGCCGCCGCCGCCCGCCTTC
>VBLM01000232.1:1768-2602 GCA_005879095.1 Deltaproteobacteria bacterium | reverse complement strand
TCCCGTGTCGCCGCCCGCGGTGCTGCCGCCGCCGGTCGCGCCGCCGCCGCCTGTCTTGCCCGCATCGTCACCGGCCTTCTGGCCGTCCTTCGCCTTGGTCCAATCGCTGCCGTCGGGCGCCTTCGCGCCTGCCTTGGCCGCGGCTTGCGCAGCAGCAGCAGCCGCCGCAGCCGCGGCCGCGGCGACGTCCTTGGTCGGCACGGTGCCGCCGCCGGCCGCAGCGGCCATGAGCGCGGCGGCGGCTGCAGCCGCAGCCTGCGCAGCCGCCTGCTGCTGTGCGGCGTTCGCTCCGGCCGCCGCGGCAGCCGCACGAGCCGCTGCCGCCAGAGCGGCCGCGACCAGGGCCGCCAGATCGAGGCTGGGCGGATTGAGGTTCACCTTGTCCGCCTTGATGTTCATCTGCGGACCGGCCTTGAAACCGGCCTTCTGCGCGACCTTCAATTCGAACTTGTCGCCGATGTCGATCTTGCCCGTCTTCTTGGTCTTGATCTCGAGGTCCTCGCACTGCAGGACGATCTTCTTCTCGGCGTGGAACTCGACGTCGCCTTCCTTGGCCTCGATGAGGAACTTCTTGTCCTTCACGTTCCAGGTGACGGTCCGTTTCCCGGACTTGTCGGCGATGACGATCGTCTCCTCGCCGTTCTTGTCCTCGAGGATGACCTGGTGCCCCGACTTGGTCTGCACCATGACCTTGGTGTTGTCGTCGGTGTAGGCGTCCTTCATCGGCTTGTCCTTGCCGTTCCAGACCGAGCCGATCACGTACAGGTGGTTGGCCTGCCCGCGCTCGAAGGCGACCAGGACCTCGTCGTTGACTTGCGGAAGCCAGTAGAAGCC
>VBLM01000232.1:0-1650 GCA_005879095.1 Deltaproteobacteria bacterium | reverse complement strand
ACGCCTGCTTCAGCATCTGGAAGACGTTCTCTGCCACCGCGCTCGAGCCCCCGGGCCGCCCCGCGCCATTTGACGCTTTTTCGCGATTTCCGTCAAGCGGCGGCTATTTGCCCGAACGCGCTACCTTTTCTTTCACCAACGTGTCGACCACCGAGGGGTCGGCCAGCGTCGAGATGTCGCCCAGCGTGTCGAACTCGTCGGCGGCGATCTTGCGGAGGATTCGCCGCATGATCTTGCCCGACCGCGTCTTGGGCAGCGCCGGCGCCCAGTGGATCACGTCCGGCTGCGCCAATGGGCCGATGCCCTTGCGGACGTGCTGGACCAACTCGGTCCGCAGCGCTTCGGTGGACTGGATGCCGGTCTTCAACGTGACGTACGCGTAGATGCCCTGGCCCTTGATGTCGTGGGGGAATCCGACCACCGCGGCCTCGGCGACGGCGGCGTGCGAGACCAGCGCGCTCTCGATCTCGGCCGTTCCCAGCCGGTGGCCGCTGACGTTGATCACGTCGTCGACGCGGCCGGTGATCCAGTAGTAGCCGTCCTCGTCGCGCCGGCAGCCGTCGCCGGTGAAATACCGCCCGGGGAAGGTGCTGAAGTAGGTCTTCTTGAATCGATCGGGATCGCCGTAGACCCCGCGCATGATCCCCGGCCAGGGACGCGAGATGCAGAGGTTGCCGACCGTCGGCTCGACGCCGAAGAACGGCAGCGTGGCCGAGCCCGGTTTCTGATCGATGGCTCCGGGCAGCGGCGTGATGAGGATGCCGCCGGTCTCGGTCTGCCACCAGGTGTCGACGATGGGGCTGCGGCCGTCGCCGACCACCTTGTGGTACCAGAGCCAGACTTCGGGGTTGATCGGCTCGCCGACGGTGCCGAGCAGCCGCAGCGACTTGCGGCTGCGCTTCTTGACCGGCGCCTCGCCCTCGCGCGCGATGGCGCGGATGGCGGTGGGCGCGGTGTAGATGATGTTGACGGCGTACTTGTCGACCACGTCCCAGAAGCGGCCCCAGTCCGGGTAGTTGGGCACGCCCTCGAACATGATGCTGGTCGCGCCGTTCGCCAGCGGGCCGTAGACGATGTAGCTGTGGCCGGTGACCCAGCCGACGTCGGCCGTGCACCAGTACGTGTCCTCTTCGCGCAGGTCGAAGATCAGCTCGTGGGTGAGCGAGGTGTAGACCATGTAGCCGCCGGTCGTGTGCATCACGCCCTTCGGCTTTCCCGTCGAGCCGCTGGTGTAGAGGATGAAGAGCGGGTATTCGGCGTCCATCTTTTCCGGCTCGCACTCGAGCGGGACGCCTTTGACCAGATCGTTCCACCACTTGTCCCGGCCCTCGGTGAACGGGACGTCCTTCCCGGTGCGCTTGAGGACCACGACGGTCTTCACGTCCGGGCAATCTTTCAAGGCCTCGTCGGTCGTCTGTTTGAGCGGTACGATGCGCCCGCCACGGTAGCCGCCGTCGGCGGTGATGACGACGTCGCTCTTGCAGTCGAGGATGCGGTTCTTCAAGGACTCGGCCGAAAAGCCGCCGAAGACCACGCTGTGGATGGCGCCGATGCGCGCGCAGGCCAGCATGGCGATGGCCAGCTCGGGCACCATCGGCAGGTAGATGGTCACCCGATCGCCCTTGTTCACGCCGATTTTCTTGAGAGCAT
>VBLM01000231.1 GCA_005879095.1 Deltaproteobacteria bacterium | reverse complement strand
GAAGACACTGCCGCGGGAATTCATCATTGCATTCAATGCCTTCGCGATGCGGATGCTCAGGCCCTGCATCCCGCGGGTGAGCGCCGTCTGGTCGTCGGCCTCGACGATCAGGTGGATGTGGTTGCCGAGCACTGAATACTCGATCACCCGAAGGCCAAACCTGCCCACCACCTCTTCGAGGCAGTGGGCGACGCGCCGGTGACAACGGCGGCTGCGCAGGTTCCAGATATGGCGTCGCACGCGCACCGTGACGTGCGCCGGCGTTGGCTTCTCGAACTTCGGCCGCGGATGGTGCGACACCCGCGTGCCTTTCCGCCGCCCGGAACCCTTTCGATGGCCGCCCCAGCGGTTCGGCAGCGGCAACTCCTGTTGGACGGCCATTTGAAAAGAGGATATATTGTTTTCCGTCAGCTGTCGAGAACAAAGTGCAACCCGATTTTTCGCTCAGCCGCGGCGCCTGGCGGCGCCGTCGAGCAGGCGGGCTTCGGAAATGATCGCCCGCTTGTGCGTGCCGCACATCACTTCGCCGCCAGGATCGCGCGCCACCACTTCAAAGACGTGCAGCTTGCCTTCCGGGCCGCGGTACGTCGCTTCGGCCTCGACCCAGGCGCCGACCGGGGTCGCCGCGGTGTGCTTGACGTCGACGACGACGCCGACCGACAGCTCGCCGGGTTTCTGCAATTCCTTCAAGAGGTGGCCGGCGGCCAGCTCGAGCAGTGCGATGCACCTGGTCGTTGCGAGCACTGCCGGAAAGTTATCGCCGGTGATCGGATTCAACGCGGCTGCCGTATCCGCATCAGTGACGGTGTACCGAAAGCTCCATTGCCCGCCGGGCGCGAGTCCGCTCATTTCTCCCATCCTCCGAAGATCGTCCCTCCGACTTCGCTGATGAGAACGATCGCGCAAACGATGTCCATCGTTGGCACCCGCTTCTCGCGGAAGGCCGCCCATCCGCGCGTCACGATCCACACTGGAACCAGCGCCATTGCGATGACCTCTGCCGGGAAGGCAAGCATGACGAGCGCCATGTATGCCTGCGTGATGGAGTCTGGCAGCCACCGAACGGACCCGAGGACGAGCCAACAGGCAGGAAAGATCGCCGCCAGTGTCCAGCCGCGCAGCCGGAGCTGCGCGACGGCGCCATCCGTCATTGTTCGGCCAGCATCAATTTCAGCTCGCGAATCCGCCGTGTCACGTCGTCGCGCGGAGTCTTCCGGTAGCTCTCCGGCAACAGCTCGCGCGAGGTGCACTCCGCGACCGCCACCAGCGTCTGAAGCTCGACCTCGAGCGGATACGAAGGCGGCACGAAGTCGGCAAACGTTTCGACCAGATCCTCGCGTGTCACCTTCTCGCGCTTGTCGTTCACCGCCCGCAGCTTGGCCCGCACCAGCGCGGCCTCGATGTCCGCCCCCGACATCTTGGGCAGGTCTTTCGGCAGCACTTCGGCGATGTCGCCGTCGAAATTGACCCGCGCCTTCCGGGCCATGGTCTTGATCAGCTCGATCCGCTCTTCGGAAGACTCCGGATAGAAGAGCGCCAGGTGCTCCTCGGCGCGCCCCTGCCGCTTCAGGTCGACGGGCAACAGGTCGGGGCGGCAGGTCAGGAGGAACCAGACGATCTTGCCGCGGTACTCGGTGTTCCCCATGAACGCCGCGATGCTGCTGAAGACGCGCGCGCTGGTGCCTGAATCGCCCGACGCATTCCGGGTGCCAAGGAACGCGTCGGCCTCGTCGATGATGACGGCAACCGGCCACATCGCCTTGAGCAGATTGAAAATCTTCTCGAGATTTCCCTCGGTCACGCCCTGCCACTGCGAGCGGAAGTTGAGGAACTTCACGCAAGGGATGCCGATCTCGCCGGCGAAGCAGGTGGCCAAAAAAGTCTTGCCGGTCCCGATGGGACCGGCAATCAAAAAGCCCATCGGCACCACGTCCCGCTTGCCGGTGGTGATTGCTCTTGCGGCTTGCCGCAGGAGCAACTTGGCTTTGGCATGCCCCGCGACCATGTCGATCGAGTACGACGGCTCGATGAACTCGAGAAGCCCGTGGCACTCGGCCTGGATGATCTCCTTCTTCTTCTCCTTCAGCTTCTCGACCGTCAGCCGCGGCCCCGCGATGGCCTCGGTCAGCACGCGGTCGAGCGCCACCCGCGACATGCCCGCGGTCATCTGCGCCAGCGCCTCGGCGTTGACCTCGGAGATCTCGCTGCGCTTCTTGCCCGAGCCGGCGATCTTCCACTCCACGTACTCGTAGCGCTCCTTCTCGGACGGCAGCGGCAACTCGATGTTCGCGCAGTACGGATTGCGCCCGATGCGCGGATTCAGCTCGGCGAGGTTCTCGGCGATCAGGCAGACCGAGAAATCGGCGGTGAGGAACTGTGGGTCCTGCGCCCACTTCACCAGAGTCACCAGCGAGTAGCGGTCCTCCCCGGGCATGAAGCCGAGGTCGCCGGCCGGCGCCACCGTCTCGGCGAAATCGATGATCACCGCCACGCTCTTCCCGTCGGCGATCCGCACCCGCGCATACGACTCGATCAGCGGAAACGCGCGCGAGGGGTCCTTGGGCAGCGCCTTGGCGTACTCGGTCCCGAAGAGCGTGTCGTAGCCGGCCACCGCGGCCATGAAGTCCTTTTGCATCTCGGACGTCGCCAGCCGGATGCCGGACGAGCGGTCGTAGAAGACGACCAGATCGCGCGAGCCGAACAGCTCATCGGAAAGGAAAGACCGCAGCGAGACGAACCGCTTGCCGCCCTTGCCGTCTTCGGCCGGCTGCAGATCGCGCACCGCCCCGTGCAGGATGAACGTCGAGATCGTCTTGGTGTAGTAGCGCTCGGCCAGCGTCTTCGCCCAGGGCGGAAACGCGGCGAGCGGGTCCTGCGCGAGCGAACGTGAACGCCGGGCTGCCAAACGTGCCTCCTCGAAAAAGGTCCTACATTGTAACTACCGGCGCGCGCGGCGCTTCTTCGGAGCCGGCTGCGACAGGTCGACGATCTCGCTGTGCGTCTCGCCGGTGCGGATCTCGACCGCCACTTCCTTGCTGTGGCCCGAGGAGACCAGCTTGAGCCGGTGCGGCCCGCTGCGGAGCGGCCAGGCGAGCAGCGGCGTCGTCTGGCCGATGTCGACGCCATCGATCATCACCTGCGCGGAGGGCCGCGAGCCGAGGTTCAGGAAGCCCAGGATCGCGCTGGCGGCGGCCTCGTCGGGGAGGTCGGCCGGCGAGGGCATTCCCGTCCTCTCGAGATGGCTCCCCGGACACGCTCCGGCCGCGGGCTGCAGCGTGGCCGCGAGCTGCCGCGCTCCGGAGCCGGGCGGCAGCGCGATCTGCCACGACCGGTAACACTTCTTCTCCACCGAAATCGCGTGATCGACTGCCGAATCGAGTGAGCCGAGATACGCCGGCGTCATCCCCTTCTTTTCGCCATCGACGTACACCTGCGCATTCGGCGGCGACGACAGCACGGTGATCGCGCTCGCCGTCGCCTTCAAACGGATGGTCAGCACTTTCTGGTCGCCGCGCTGCACCGTCACCGGCACCGACTGCTCGAGATAACCTTCGCGCCGCGCGGTCAGCGTGTGCTCGACCGCCGCCATCAGCCGCGGCTCGCTCCACTGCGGGTCGCCCGAATCCTTCACCTGTGCGCCGTCGAGGAGGAGCTGCGCATCGCCCGGCAACACGGTGACGTTCAACGAACCGGTGTTCGCCGCCGCGCCCGCCGCCGGCCGCCCGCGCCGCTGCGGCGTCGAAAGCAGCGCCCAGGCGGCGATGGCGAGCGCCACCAGCACCACCGCGTACTGGATGCGCCGGATCCACCGCGCCCGCCGCGTCAGCGTCGAGTTCGTGCTCTCGTCGTGCGGCAGCGGGTCGGCGCCCACCAGCGTGGGCTTGTTGACCTGCATGCGCGTGACGTGCGCCGGGGTCGGCCGCGGAAGTACCTGTTTCAACTGCGTTTTCTGTTCTTCGCTGCGCTCGGGCGGCGGCGGCCGCGCGCGCGGCTTCGACGACGCCTTCGGC
>VBLM01000228.1 GCA_005879095.1 Deltaproteobacteria bacterium | reverse complement strand
GGATGACCACGACTACCCACACCGGCACCCGTCCGAGCCGCACCAGCATCACCAGCGCGGACAGGACGATGACTTTGTCGGCGAGCGGGTCGAGGAACTTCCCCAGTGTCGTCACTTTGTCCGAAACCCGCGCGAGCCAGCCGTCGACCCAGTCGGTCAGCGCGCAGAACGAGTAGACGCCGGCGGCCAGGAAACTGTTCCGTCGATTCTCATAATATAGTAAGTATAAAAACACGGGAATCAGCGCAATCCGGCCGACCGTCAAAAGGTTCGGCGCGTTGAGCAGCTCGTCGCGGAGACGCTCGCGACGCGTCATTTTGCGAGCCGGAACCGGCGGCGGCACGGCGAGCTCCGCCACGGCTCACCGCCCTGAGGAAGGAACGTCGATCAGCGCGCGCCCTTCGCCCGCCAGCTCCAGCGCCACGCCCAGCTCCGGCGCCTCCTCGACGATCGGCACCAGCCGCGGCTGGATCAGCGGCCCGTGCCTCCACCGACTTCGGCGCGCCCTGCGTGACGATGAGCAGCTTGCCGCGGCCGCGCAAATGAACCAGATGCAAGTCGGTTCCGCCCTTCGACGGCACGCGCCCATTCTCGAACAGGATGCTTTCCTCGAAAGCGAAGAGCACTTCCTCGCGGAAGTACGCCGGCTCGTCGCCAAGCTCGAGCGCGGTGAACTGCCGGCCCTCGCGCGAGATGACGAAGCGCCCTTCACCGTTGGCGCGCAGCATGCGGCGCGCGCCGTCGCCGAACGGTTTGTCGGTCGCCTTGCCCCGGAAGCGCTTGAGCTCCGGGTGCATCGACACCGCGCCCCACGAAGCCACCAGCCCGTCGAGGCGAGTCAGCACCTCGCCCTTGACGTGGATCACGACCTCGTTCGGTCCGATGGCGAAACCACCCGTCCGCTCGGCGGGCATCGCCAGGCGCGACGAGGACGTGAATTCCGCCATCGTGCTCGGCGTGGGCCCGGCCTCGGCCGCGGCTTCCGCTGGAGAAGCAGCCTGCGGATGCGACGGTTCGGGTACGTTCGGCACGATGCGGCCGACCGGCGTCGACTCCGCCCGCGGCGCGACCGGCGGAGCGGGCGCCATCCCCGGCGAGGTCGCCACCCAGCGCGTGCCGACCGGCGGCGTGGGATCCTGCTGCGCATCGATCAAACCGGCGGTCCACCGCCGGCGTGAACGGCTGCTCGCCCTCGAGCGCCTTTTCCGCGCCTTCCGCCACCGAGCGGATGGGGCTCTGCTGCAGCGCCTGCGCCATCCGCGCCGCCATCGCGTCGTTGCCGGATTTGAGGAACCACTCGCGGGCCCGCGCCAGCTCGCCTTTCTGGGCCAGCGCCAGCCCGAGATAGTTCTGCGCCTTCTGGTGATCGTGGGAGAGATCGAGCGCGGTCTCGAAGCAGCGGACCGCGTCGGCCGACGCGTTGGCTTTGAGGAAGACCAGCCCGAGGTTCACCCGCAGCGTCGGATCGGCCGGATGATCCTCGATCAGCGAACGGTAGATCTCTTCCGCGCGCGCCAGCTCGCCGAGCTTGAAGAGCGAGAGCCCGAGCAGGTTGCGCGCGCGCTGGTTGCGCGGCTTGTACCGCAGCGATTTCTCCAGCGCGATGCGGGCCTCGGTGGCATTGCCCTGCGCCAGCAGCTCGTTGCCGGTCGCCAGCGCGCGATCGAATTCCTGATTTTCGGCGAGATCGGAATCGTCTTCGTCGAAGATGCCGTTCTCCGCTGCGCCGGCGCGCGCGTCGGTCACTCGCCCGGCTCCCGATTCGACGCCAGCTTCCCCTGCGCCGCCTGGGCCTTGAGCTGCCGGTAGTACGCCATCACGCGCTTGCAGTACTGGCGGGTCTCGTCGAACGGCGGCACGCCGCCGTACTTGCGGACTGCGTCCGGCCCGGCGTTGTACGCCGCGAGCGTCAGCAGCATGTCGCCGCCGAACTGGTTCGCCAGCCAGCGCAGGTAGCGCGTTCCGCCCATGATGTTCTGCGCGGGATCGACCGGATCCAGCACGTACATGTCGCCGGCGGTCTGCGGCATGAGTTGCATCAAGCCGAGCGCGCCGGTGCGCGAGACAGCCAGCGCGTCGCCCGCGCTCTCGGCCCAGATCACCGCGCGCACCAGCTCGGAAGGAACTTTGTAGTAGGCGGCAGCGCGATCGATCTCGTCCGGCAGCGCATCGCTGCGCTTCTCCCACCATCGCCCGGCTTTTTTCGGCGCGGGGACGGGCGCGGCTGCGGCTGGCGGTGCGGCCTTGCGTGGCGCGGCCCTCGCTCGCGGCGGAGGCGGCGGCGTGTCGTCCACGTGCAGCACGCCATCCTTGTCGGTCCACATGTGCAACGCCGACCGCGCCGAAGCGGGCAGCGCGGCCAGAAGCACGGAAATCAGGAGAATGCGGACCATATTCAGAGAAGACGATAACCCTTGCTCACACTCGGTAGCAAATGTCTTGCCGGGTCTGGATAGGTAACCAACGGCGGCACCATTTCGTTTCCGCACGCGCACATCTGCTATCAAGTGCCTACATGCGTCACCAGTTTGACTACCTGGTCCTCGGCAGCGGCATCGCCGGCCTCTCGTTCGCCCTCCAGGCGGCCAGGCATGGGTCCGTCGCCGTGGTCGCCAAGCGGAGCCGGGGCGAGACGAACACCGCCTACGCCCAAGGTGGGATCGCGGCCGTCTTCGGCCCGCAGGACAGCTTCGACCAGCACATCCGCGACACGCTGGTGGCCGGCGCGGGTCTGTGCCGCGAGGACGCCGTGCGCGTCACCGTCACCGAGGGGCCCGCGCGGGTGCGCGAGCTGATCGAGCTCGGCGCCGAATTCACCAAGGACACGACGCCGTTCGGCTATCACCTGACGCGCGAGGGCGGACACTCGCAGCGCCGCGTCGTGCACGCCGCCGACCTCACCGGGCGCGAGGTGGAGCGGACGCTGCTGGAGGCGGCGGCGCAGGCCGGCGTCCAGTTCTTCGAGGAGCAGCACGCGATCGACCTGATCATGTCGTCGAAGGTGCACTCGAGCGCGCCCGATCGGACGCTGGGCGCGTACGCGCTCGATCTCCGCACCGGCGAGGTCAACGCATTCGTCGCGCGCGTCGTGGTGCTCGCCACGGGCGGCGCGGGGAA
>VBLM01000230.1 GCA_005879095.1 Deltaproteobacteria bacterium | reverse complement strand
TGCAGGTGCCGTCGAGGTCGAGCCAGCGCAGGCCGCCACCGGAGAAGAGGTGGTCGAGGTGCATGCGCAGGTTCATGAAGCCGGCGGTCGGGAACGAGCGCGGATCGCCGTCGATCTGGCCGAGCGACTTCTGCACGCCGGTCAGGCCGCAGTCTTCGGTGAGATAGCGGTAGACCGGCGAGCGGGGCGCGGAGTTGAAATCGCCGCAGACGATGAACGGGTCGCTCCCCGCGTGCCGCTGGATGAAGGAGGCCAAGGTCTTGGCCTCGTGCAGCTGGTTGACGCCGAAGCCCATCCGCTCCCGGCTGGTCCAGAAGGCCCTGGCGAACGGGGTGGGTAGGGAGAGGTGCGTATTGAAGACGTGCAGCGGCCGTCCGCCCGGCGCCTGCAGCTTCATGTGCGCGCAGATTCGGGTCTGCTTGCGGTCCTTCCAGCGCAGCACGTGGTGGTAGGTGATGTTGTGCGGGCTCTCGCAGTTGAAGGCGTCGTAGGGGAAGGGCGGCGGCCGTTTCTCGAAGGCCTGCTCCAGCTCGCCCATAAAGCTCTCCAGCTGCGTCTCTTTTTCGTGGGCGCGGCGGAAGGCCAGCGTGCTGCGCAGCGAGAGGGTCTCGACCTCCTGCAGGCAGACGATGTCGGCGATCGGGTCGAGCGAAGCCAGCGCTTCGGCGACGCCGCGCTTGCCCCCTCGCGTGCTGGCGAGGCCGCGCAGCGCATGGCCGAAGTAGCGAACGTTGTAGGTGACGATGCGCAGGGGCACGACAGCAGTGTATTTTCGCCGATCATGCTCGTCATCCGGAAGGCCGAAGCCAAAGATGTGCCGATGATGTTGCAGTTCGTCCGCGAGCTGGCGGAGTACGAGCGGAATCCCTCGGCGGTGGTCGCGACCGAGGAGGACCTGCTGCGCGATGGGTTCGGGCCCTCGCCGAAGTACTTCTGCCTGGTGGCCGAGTGGTCGTCGGAGCCGGCCGGATTCGCGTTCTATTTCCACACTTACTCGACCTGGCTTGGCCGATGGGGCCTGTATCTCGAGGACCTCTTCGTCCGGCCGTCGTTCCGCGGGCGCGGCGTCGGAAAGGCGCTGTTGGTCGAGCTGGCGAAGATCGGGGTGGAGGAGAAGATCGGACGGATGAACTGGCAGGTGCTCGACTGGAATACGCCCGCGATCGAGTTTTACGAGCGGCTCGGCGCTCTCCGGCTGTCCGAGTGGGAGACGTTTCGCCTGGCCGGCGAGGCGCTGGAAAGGCTGGCGCGCGATGGATGAGAAAGAGTTCGAGCAGCGGGCGGGGTCGGCGCTGCACAAGCTGGAGTCGGCGCTTTCCACGTCCGAGGATCTGGAGGTCGACCTGGCGGACGGTATCCTCACGCTGGAGTTCGAAGATGGGGCGCG
>VBLM01000029.1:4395-17324 GCA_005879095.1 Deltaproteobacteria bacterium | reverse complement strand
GTATCGCGTCTGGTCGCAGGGGCCGCATGCGCGGGCGGCGCAGGCGCTCTCGGCCGAGCAGCGCAGGCAACCGCTCTGCCTGCAGTGCCACTCGCGCGACGAGCAGCGCGCCGGCCAGGCCGACGTGTCCGGCGTATCGTGCGAGACCTGCCACGGCGGCGGCCGTTACTACCAGCCGGCCGCGGTCATGCGCGACAAGGAGCTGGCGCACCTCTTCGGCCTGCAGGACCCGACGCCCTCGACCTGCATGGTCTGTCACGGTGGCACCTCGCCTTCGCTCAAGCCTTTCGACGTGAAGGAGGCGATGGGGCGGATCGACCACTGGACGGCGGAGAGGGCAAAGAAGCCCCAGGCTTCAGGCTTCCGGCCTCAGGCTTCAATGCTCGCGCAGTGGCTGAAGAGATGACTGCCGCAGCGGAAGAGCTCGTACCAGCCGGGCCGGCGGGGAATGCGGTCAGCGAAGTCGCGCAGCTGCCGCCGCCGACGGAGGAGGAGAGCCATCGCGTCATCGAGCAGGTGTGGCGGTTCTTCTGCTCGCTGCGGCTGACGCTGGCGAATCTGCTGCTGCTCTTTCTCTCGATGATCGCCGGGACGTTCGTCAACCCGTCGAGCGACTCGCTGGTCAACATCGAGCGCGCGTTCGCCGCCCGGCCGTGGGTGCTCGGCGCGTACCGGTGGTTCGAGCTCTACGACCTGTTCCACTCCTGGTGGTTCACGGCGCTCATGACCTCGCTGGCGCTGAACCTGATCGCGTGCTCGCTGGAACGCTTGCCGCGCATCTACTACCTCGTCCGGTATCCGGAGCGGCGGCTCGACCGCGTCATCGGCCTGCGCTTCCGGGTGCCGCCGACGCCGACCGCGCTCTCGCCTTCCCAAGTCGTAGAAACTCTGCAAAAACGCGGATATAGAGTGCAGGAGAGCGAGGGTTTCGTCTTCGCCGAGCGGGGACGCTACGCGCGCTTCGGCGTCTGGGTCGTGCATTTGTCGCTGCTCTTGATCCTCGGCGGCGGCGTCTACGGGCGGCTGACCGCCTTCGAAGGGGTCGCGCAGGTGCCGCAGAACGGCGGTATCGCCACCAGCTTCATCCAGCGCAATCCGGATGGCAGCGAGTTCAAGCACCGCCTCGTCGACATCGGCGGCAAGCCATTCCTCGTCCAGTGCAACGACTTCCGGCTGAAGGAGTTCGAGCCGGGGCGGCCGAAGGCGTTCGAGTCGGACCTCGTCGTCTACCAGGACCTCGGTGCCGGCGAGCCGGGGCGTGAGCTGGCCCGCGCGACCATCACCGTCAACCATCCGCTGCGCTACGCCGGGCTCACTTTCTACCAGGCATCCTACGTGCAGCTCGACGAAGGCGTGCGCGCGAAGATCCGCATGCTCGACAAAGTCACCGGAAAGTCGCGCGAGCTGATGGTTGGCGCCGGCGAGGAGATCAAGGCCGCCGACGGGCTCTCTTACCAGGTGACCGATTACAATCCTGATTTCGCTGGCTTGGGTCCGGCGGTGCAGGTCGCCCGCAACGAGGACGGCAAGATCGGCAGCTTCTGGGTCTTCTCGCGCGACCCGGATTTCGACCGCCGCAACCGCGCCGACCGCTTCTCGTTCAGCTTCGATCGCCTCGCGCCGCTGTACGCGACCGGTCTGCAGATCGCCCGCGACCCGTCGACGCCGGTCGTCTACACCGGCTGCTTCCTGCTCTTCCTCGGCATCGGTATCGCTTTTTATACCTCGCACAAGCGGGTCTGGGGGCAGCTGGCCGGCGGCAGGCTTTCGATCGGCGGCGCGTCGCACCGGAACGCCGAGGCTTTCTCGCGCGAGTTCGACGAGCTCCGCGCCGATCTGGCGCTGACGTGATCGTGCTCTCGGCGGAGTTCGTGAAGTCGGCCACGCAGCCGAGCGAGTACCCCGCGCCTGGGGCCCGCGAGGTCGCGTTCTGCGGCCGCAGCAACGTGGGCAAGTCGTCGTGCCTCAACGCGCTCGCCGCGCGCAAGTCGCTGGCGCGCGTCTCGCGGACGCCCGGCCGCACGCGGCTGATCAACTTCTTCGACCTGCGGGTGGCGGACGACAGGCGCACCCGGGAGGACGAAGTGCGCTTCGCCGATCTGCCGGGCTACGGCTTCGCCAGCGGGCCGAAGAGCGAGACGAAACAGTGGCAGCAGATGATCGAGGCGTATCTGACCGGCCGCGAGCCGCTCGCGGCACTCGTCGTGCTGGTCGACGGCGACCTCGGCGCTCAGCCGAGCGACATCGAGATGGTCCGCTGGGGCGAATCGCTCGGCCGAAAAGTGATCACCGTCGCGACCAAGCTCGACAAGCTGTCGCGCTCGCGCCGAAAACAGCAGATCGACAAGATCGCCGGCCGGCTCGCGGTGCCGGAAGTGATCGCCTTTTCGGCAAAAGAGCGGTTCGGCGTGGAGGACTTATGGCGCGCCTTGTTGGTAAGCCAACCCCAATCTTCTTGAGTTGACCCTGATGCCCCTGCGCGGCTTTGCTCGATCCGGCGCCTGCGGCGCCTCCACCAGGGTGGAGCTCGCTCCCCCCTGGACCCCCCAAAAGCGCGGTCGGCTCAGCCGACTATTCGGATTTGTTCTGCTCGTCGGATGTGGCCTTGTGTCAAAAGACTTTGATGTTACTCAGCAATTCCAGGCCGGCGGCGGCCCACCCAGCTTCACCGGCATCTTCAACTCGTCGCAGCTGGCCGGTCCGCTCTCGGCCGACGTCAGCAAGATCTCGAGCATCACGCTCAAGGCGGCCCGGATCGAAGCTACCGACAACGGTGGCGATATCTCCTTCATCTCCGGCGCGACGATCACGATCGGGGGCACGCAGATCGGGACGTTGCCCGCGGCACCCGCCGCCGGCGCGACCTCGGTGCAATTGCAGGTCGATTCGACGAAGGAACTGAAACCATTCATCCAGAACGGCAGCACCCTGAGCGCGACAATCAACTACTCACCGACACCAATCACGGCGCGCTCGCTGCAGCTGACCCTGACCATCCACGGGTCGCTGTTCTGAAAATGCAACGGGCCTCAGGCAGTCAGCCCGAAGCCCGTAGCCTGCAGCCTGTAGCCGTCTCTACGTGACCGGCATCTGCGAGCGTCCGGCGAACTGCTCGCCGACGCCCATCTCGTCCGCCTTCTTCCGCATCCTCTCGCCGAGCTCGCTGCGGAACTCCTCGCCGCTCTTGGGAGCGAAAGCGAGGCCGATGCCCGCGCCGACCAGGCAGCCGAGGGCGAAGATGCCGATGGTGCCGAGCGCCGTCGTCCACGGGCTGGTGCGCTCCTCGAGACCGAGCGCATCGAGCACGTCGTCCTTGTCGATGTCCTGCAGATACTTGAGGGCCTTCAGACCCTGCTTGCGGATGTCCTTGACCATCATTCTCGCCTCCAACTCCGAAGAAAGGCGGCCCCCGCGGCCGCGGTTCCCGAACTGCATCCCTGCGCAATCTGCGCACGAACCCGTAGTAGTGCTTGGCCTTTCTGCCTCTAGAACGTCGAGCCGGCGGCTCCCTCGCCCGGCTGGGGAGGGGCGCCACCGACGATCGATTCCAGCTGGCTCTTCACCAGCGGGATGATGGCAATGCGCAGCCCGTAGCGGAGCAGCCGCGCGGTAAAGGGCGAGAAGAGCCCGCCGCCGAGGATGTAGCCGACGCCCGCGGCCGCGCAGACCATCGCGATCGGATTGCGCTGCACCCGGCCGCTCAGGTCGATCGACTGCGAGAAGCTCGTCGCCTGGCTGGCGACGGCGTCCTTGAACGCGCGGGCTTCCTCGACCGCCTTCTTCGCGTGACCCATCGCCCCCTCCGTCCCGATACCCTGGTATTCCGTGTTGATGGCCACTGCTCTGCTCCTTAGCGGGAGACGATCTTACCGATGACGTAGCCGAGGGCGACGGCGCCGGCGAGGCACAGGATGGGCCGCTCGCGGATGAAGTCGGAGGCGGTCTCGACCGCGTGTTCCACCGCTGCGCGAGTCTGCTCCATCACTTGCTGCGCGTCTTCGACATTGATATTGCTCAGGATTCCACCGGCCGCGCCCTGGCCGTTTCCGCCCTGGGATTCGATTGGCATGTTGGGGTACCTCCGCCATCGCACGGGAGAGAACATCCGGGTCCGTACCGATGGTGAGCGGAAGCTAGGCACCCGCTTTCCCCACGGCTAGGCGCTGTGCGGCGCCGCGCGGGACGAGGTCGATCCAGAGCGGAAGGTGGTCGCTGGCGGCCCGCGTCGTCCGATCGTTCACCACGCCACTACCCAGCACTTCGACGCCGTCGTCGACGTAGGCGCGGTCGAGCCGCAGAAAGGCAAGCCGCGACGGTCAGGTGGGCCGGCGCGAGCGCGCCACCACCGCCGCGTCGCGCAGGTTCGAGCGCAACAGACGCAGGATGGGTCCCGGCAGCGGCGACCACATGTTGAAATCTCCGCACACGACCATCGGCGCGGTCAGCGCGGTATCGCGCAGCAGGTCGGCCGAGAGCAGCATCGCCGCCTGTCGCCGCCGTTCGCCGCCCGACAGGCCGAGGTGGAGATTGAACAGGTGCAGCGACGCGCCGTCGGGCAGCGTCAGGTCGGCGCGCAGGCACCCGCGCGGCTCGCGGTCGGGCACCGAGAGGTCGTAGTTGTGCGCGTGCGCGATGGGAAAGCGCGAGAGGATGGCGTTGCCGTACGGCCGTTCCGCCAGCACCAGATTCGGCCCGTACGCCGCGTACCAGCCGAGCCGGCGGCCGAGCCAGCTGGCGTGATCGGCGGTCTCGTTGCCGCGATCGGCTTTGTGCGGATCGCCGACTTCCTGGAGGGCGGCCACGTCGCAGCGCATCTCCTCGAGCAGGATGGCGATGCGGCCGAGGTCGTTGCGGCCGTCGACGCCCAGGCCGCCGTGGATGTTCCAGGTTACGAGGCGCACGCGGCGGTCTCCAGCGCCTCTGCCCTCCCGCTGCGCTCGAGGAAGAACCGGTGCAGATCCTGCGGCCGGACGACGGAAGCGAAGGCACCCTCGCCCAGCTCTTCCGGGTGGACCATGAACGTGTCGAGCACGTCGTGGGAAAGGCCGCCGTGCGAGCCGAATTCGAACGGATAGGCGATGGTCTGACCGCCCGGGGCCGCGGCGCCGAGCAGGATCACGTCGCCGGAGGTGCGGATGCGGAGCAGGTCGCGCGCGTAGACCGCCGCCAGGGGATGTCCGACCGCGCGCGAGAGCTCGACCGCGTCGGCCGCCCGATCCAGCTCCAGGCGCCGGCCGTCCCGCAGCGCAAGCGGGCCGCGCTCGCCGCGCAAGAGCGCGAATCCGACCGCCGGCGACGACGCGCAGCGCTCGAGCAGGCCAGGATGGCGCGCCCGCAGCTCGGTCTCGCGCACCGGCTCGGCCCGTCCGCGCGGGCAGGCTCGGCGCCGTCGAGCGATCGCGCCAGGTGCCTCGCCCAGGCCAGCGCACCGGTTCCGAGTAGTCCGGGCAGCACCCGTGAGAGCCGCCGGAACCAGCGCGCACGCGAGGCCGCTCGCGCCGTGTCGCCGCCGCCCGCGCCGCCGTACGCGGGGCCGTCCGCGAGCAGGTATTCGCCGACCGATTCGCCCAGCACTTCCTCGGCGGGCCTGGTCGCGACCTGGCCGTGGTCGCTGAAGAGGTACAGCTCGTAACCGAGCTCGGGGAGCGCCTGCACCGCGGCGACGATCCGTCCCAGCATCCGGTCGAGCTCCCACAATTTCAGGAGTGCCATCGGCGAGTACGGCCCGCGCCGGTGGGAGTACTCGTCGTAGCCGATGAAGCAGGAGTAGACGATCGGCGTGCCGCGGGCGATGTCGATCACGCAGCTGTTGGCGGCGAATTCGGCGAACAGGCACTCGGTCATCACCCGGTTGAGCAGGAAACGCGGCTCGTGCTGCATCGAGCCGATGTGGCCGATCCATCGCGCGGTTTCGATCGCCGCTGCCGTGACATCCATACCCAGCGCGCTCGCGATCCGGCCCGCGGTCGCCGAGTGGACCAGCGCCGCGGTCAGAACGTCGCGCGCCTGCGGCAGAAGCGGCGCGCGCGAGAGCTCTTCCATGCCGAAGTCCTCGGCGCACAGCTCTTCATCCCAGCCGGAGAGCGTCCACCGGCGCGGCCGCGCCCCGCCGGAGAAGATCGAGCAGTAGACCGATCCGCCGCGGAGCAGGGGCGTGCCGCTCTCACCCAGCTCGCGCTCGAGCAGGCGCGCGTCGGCGGCGCGGTCCATGCGGATCTCGCGGCGGCGGCGCTTGTCGTACCAGCTGTAGCCGGGGATGTCGTGCTGCAGGCCGTAGAGGAGGCCGGCCTGGAAAGCGGGGGTCGACGTCGGCGCTCCGGCGCGGCAGGGCGACAACCGATACGGCCCGCGCTCGATCAGGCCCCGCAGCGTCGGGGCGTAGCCGTGCTCCATGGCGAACTCGAGCTGCGCGTGCCCGACGCCGTCGAGGTGCAGAAGCAGCATCCTCCGGCCCGACGGCAACGGCGGGCGCGCCTGCCGGCCGCGTCCCGCTACCGGGCGCAGGACACGCCGCACCAGCCCCTGGACGAGGCGGGAGCGGACATCGTCGCCTTTCAACTAGACCTCCCGCTGCCGCAGGAGCCGGAACATTTCCATTGGCACGCGCAACAGGTCGCGCGCGATGCCATAGCCGAGCCGCACCGGCACCATCGCCAGTCCCGCGAGCGTCCCGGCGAGGTCGATGACCTTGCGCGCCGGCTCGGGCAGCTTCTCCAGCCGCTCGCGGGCCTTCTCGCGCATCGCTTCCGGCGCCTCGCGAATGAGCCGCTTGCCCTCTTCGATCGAGCGGGGGATGCGGAAGGGGATCTCCGGTCCCATCGCGCCATCGGTGCGGAGGCCGGCGGCCTTCTCCAGCTCGCGCGCCATCTCGCGGATCGTCTCGGCGCTTTCTTCCGACTCGAGCCGCTCGTGTTTGCGAAACTCGGCTTCCGCCCGCTCGGTCTCGGCCTCGCCGATGAACTGGTGGCGCTGCGTCGCCTTGCGCTCGAGGGCGGCTTCCTTGCGGCGGTGGCTTCCCTTGCCTGTCTGCCTGCTCACGGAGTCCTCCTCTCGGACCAAAAAAACCTAGGGATCGTACGTGATTGCCGCAACGCGCCGTGTCCCCTGGACGTAGAGGAGCGGTCCCCTGGTGTATGCTCGGCAAATGGGTTTCGAGTTCGCAGGGGCCACCGACGTCGGGCGCAAGCGCGACCACAACGAAGACTCGCTTCTCGTGCTCCCTGAGCACCATCTCGCGGTCGTCTGCGACGGGATGGGCGGCCACGAAGCGGGCGAAGTCGCTTCCGGCATCGGCGTGGAGACGGTGAAGAAGTTCTTCGACATCGCCAACGATCCGGACGCGACCTGGCCGTTCCGCTACGACCGGCAGAAGGACGAAGGGACGAATCTCCTCTCGGTCGCCGCCCAGTGGGCCAACCAGCGCATCCGCGAGTCAGCGGGCGCCGACGCGATGAACGCGGGCAAGCGCGGCATGGGCACCACGTACGTCGCCTGCCTGGTGCGCGAGAAGAAGGCCTGGTTCGGCTGGGTGGGCGACAGCCGCGGCTACCTCTGGCGTCGCGGCGAGCTGCACCCGACCACCAGCGATCACTCGCTCTTGAACGAGTTGATCAAGACCGGCCGGCTCTCCGACGAGGAGATCGCCAACTTCCAGCACAAGAACGTGATCACCCGCGCGCTGGGGATGGCCGACCAGACGGAAGTGGACGTGAGCGCGTGGGACCTCGAGACCGGCGACGTCTGCCTGGTCTGCTGCGACGGGCTCACCGGCATGGTGACCGACGAGCGGATCGCCGAGATCCTGAGCAAGGAGAGCGAGCTGCAGAAGGCCTGCCAGCAGCTCGTCGACGAGGCCAACGCGAACGGCGGCATCGACAACATCACCGTCGCTCTGGTCCGGGTCGCGGCGTAAGCAAAAGCGCACCGCGGAGCCGCGGAGAACGCAGAGATTCGCGGAGTTTTTTTTTGAAAACAACCTCCGCGCTCTCCGCGTCTCCGCGGTGCGCTTGAAGCCTTTACAGACTTGCCCAGGTGCGCAGGATTTCAGCGTCGAGGTCGTCGACCGGGACTGCTTCGGCGTCGACGATTTTTCCCTCTGCGACCACGCCGCGGATCTGCGGCGGAATCACGGCTACCCGGCGCGGGAGGCCGGCGGCGCGCAGGCGATCGATCACCTCGTCGCGCCACTGCGTATCGACGCGGCTGGCGTGCCGCTCGAGCAGGTCGGCGGCGCGCGCGGTGTCGCCGAGGCGGCCGATCTCGTCGACCAACACTAGCAGCTCGGAGGCGGCCTGGTGGAACCGGGCCGCGTCGGGCACCGCGAGATAGCGCCGCCCCTTCGCGTGCCGCTCGGCAAGCGCGCCCTTGCCGGTGAACCACCAGATCTGCAGCTGGATCGCGCGCTGCCGTTCGTCCTCGACGCGATCGCCCTCGGGAACGGCGGCGACCGAGCCGAGCCACGTAGCGGCGGCGAACTGCGGCCACAGCTGCTGACAGCGCCTGGTGAGGATGTCGGTCAATGCCGGATCGGCGGCCAGTACGTGGGCGCTCACGTCGGCGCGAGTCTCTTCGAGAGCGACCGCGTCCTGCGGTCCGCGCGACATCTCGCGCAGCGCGAGGAAGGAAAAGCGAAGCGCCGGAGCGCAGCGGCGCAAGTCGGCCGCCACCGCCGGGTCGGCGAAGAGCGCGAGCACTTCGGTGGTTCGCAGCCCGGACGCAGCGCCCCCGATGCGGCCGCCAGCTGCAGCGCCTCGACCGCCACCGGCTTGCGCATCGCCTGCGCGATCGCCGCCAGCGCGGCGGTATGGTCGGGATCGGCCACGCCGACCATCGCGCCGAAGATCGCCTTGCGGCCGCGCGGGTCGGCCGAGCGATCGAGAAAGCCAGCGAAAAAATCCACCGGCCCGGCCGCCTCCAACCAGGCGCGCTCTGCCGTCCGCAGCGGTTCGGGCTCGCCGGTGCGGAGGAATTCCGAGAGCGGCTCGAGCACCGCTCGCTGGGGCGGGGCGGCGAACGCGAGCGCGCGGTCGAGAGCGGCCGCCGCGGCGGGAACGCGCTGCACTTCCTCGATGAGGGCGCGGTCCTCCTTGACCAGCCGCGAATCGAGCGGATAGCGCTCGGGAAAACCGCGCAGATCGCGCAGGGTGACGCCGGCGTAGAGGTTGACCGCGCTGGCGGTGAGATCGCCGGCATGTGCGGTGCGCACCGGAACGACCCGCGGATCGAAAAGCGGCCCCTCCAGCGCGCGCAGCGCGTACTCGAGCGAGATCGAGCCGGTGCCGAGATCGGCGCCGGAAGCCTGCGCCGCCAGCGCCGCCGCGCGCAGGTCCGAGAGCGTGAACGCAGGCACCTCTTTCCGGCCGGTCTCGTAGTCGTGCAGGCCGTGGTTGAGCCAGACGACGCGGGCGAACGCGCGCAGCCGCGGCAGCATCGCCGCCGGAACCGCCTGCGGCCGCGAGAGGATGCCGCGGAGGAGGCGCGCGATGCGCAGGTTGTGCCGATAGCTCTGATCGAGCGCGACCGGATCGCCCGCCGCGGCCGCCTGCGAGGTCCAGTACGCGAGCAGGCGTTGATCGCGGCCGAGCTGGGCGAAGCGCGGGGCCGCGAGCGCCAGCACCGCGGTCCCGTTGACGTCCGCGATCACGTTGCTCAGCTGGGGTTCTCGGGGACACCCTACGCATTTCTCGGTCGGCAGGGTCTGCGGCGGCGGGGAAATGCGTAGGGTGTCCCCGCTTTTCGGCGGTGGAGTCCGGCAGCCGACAATCGCCAGCGCCACGGCGCCCGCCTGCACGACTTGCTGCAGTCCGGGCCGGCGCATCGGCGCTTGCTACAGAGCGTGGCGCACTTCGTCAACTCCCGAGAGTGGTGGACTTCCCGTGCGCCGCTTGGGAGACTGCGGCCATCGGAGCGCCGCATGACGAATCACATCCACTTCAAGGACTCGACGAAGCAGGCTGCGCTCTTCGAGACGATGATCCTGGCGGCGGCGGCCGACGGCCGGGTCGACCGCGTCGAGGTCGAGGAGATCTACCGGCAGGTCTTCGAGCGACCCGAGTTCCACGGCATCCACGCCGATGATCTGAAGAAGGCCATCGAGCACGCGGCCAAGCGCGTCGCCGAGGCGCACAGCCTCGAGCACATCCTGCCTTCGATCGTCGATCGGCTCCCGGACAAGGCCTCCCGCGAGCTGGCGTTCGGGCTGGCGGCGTCGGTGGTGGTGGCCGACGGCAAGACCCCGCCGGCCGAGCTGAACATCCTCAAAGCGCTGCAGGACATGTTCGACCTCACCGAAGAGGAAGTGGCGCGCCTGTTCGAGACGGCCCAGTCGCACGGCCAGTTCCCGCCCACCAAGGAAAAGTAACTCTTGGCGGTCCAGATCCGGTTCTTCATGGCGCCGGACGACGAGCGCGATCTGTTGCGCCGGCTGGAGCGGCTGCAGCTCGAGCTGTGGCCGGTGCTCTGCGAGAAGGGCTACCAGGCACGGCCGCTCAACGAAGCCGTCGAGCTGGAGGAGCCGGCGTACTATCTCGCGGCCGGGGACGTCAGCGGCTATCCGATCAAGCGCGGCCCCGACCGCGGCCGCTGGGCCATCGACGAGGTGGCCTCTCCGGTGATCTTCTTTTCCCGCTCGCTGCCAGACGAGGACGGCGAGCTGCGCTCGGGATACTTCTGGGCCGAGACCGAAGCCTCCGGCGACAACGCGCGGACGGGCGGCAAGCCGGTGCGCTTCCTGAAAGCGGTGAAAGAGCTCACCGAGTTGATCAAGTCCCGCTATCGAAAGAGCTCGCCGGTGAAAGGGAGCATCTATTTCGTCGGCCCGGCCGCCGCGCGCGCCGGCCTCAAGCTGCGCGAAGAAGGCCGCAAGGGTGAACCCGTGCGGGCTCGCGCGATCTGCTGGACGATGAAGAGGCCGAGGCCGAGACCGCGCGCGTGGCTGGGCGCGGAGCTGCCGCGGCGGAAGGGATCGAAAAGCCCGTCGCGCTCGCCGTCGGGGATCGCGGCGCCGCCGTTCTCCACCGCGATCTCGACCGAGCCGTCGAGGCCACGCAGCCGCACCGCGATCGGCTCGTCGGGCGGGCTGTAGGCGAGCGCGTTGGTAAGCAGGTTTGAAAGCAGCTGCGCGACGCGGTCGGAGTCGAACGCGCCCCCGGTGTCGCCTTCGATCGTGACTTCGATCGAACGGCCCGGATTTGCCGCCGACACCTCGTCGACGCACGAGCGCACACAGTCGCGCAGGTCGGCCGGCTTGCGCACGATGGACAGGGTACCGCCCAGGCGCGCCTCGGTAAAGTCGAGTAAATCCGCGATCATCCGGCCCATCCGCTCGGCGCTGCTGGTGATGCGCGCGGCCGCCGCCAGCGCCGGATCGGGCAGATCGCGCAGCCGCAGCACCAGCCTCGCGCTGGCGAGGATGGCGGTGAGCGGCGTGCGCAGGTCGTGGCCGAGGATGCCGATGAAGCGCTCGCGGAAGTGCGCCGCCTGCTCCGCTTCCTGCTCGTGGCGGACGCGGTCGGTCTCGTCGCGGAAGGTCGAGACCGCGCCGCGCAGCGAACCGTCCGAGCGCCGCAGCGGCACGGCTACCACGCTCAGCGCGCGCCCGTCGCGCTTGATGATGGCCCGCGTCGTCTCGCCCCGCAGCGCGCGCGACATGGGAAACTGGTCGGGATTCGGCCAGTCCGGTGGAAACGCGGTGGCCCATTTCTCCATCGGCGTCCCGGCCCGGACGCCGAGCTGGCGCGCGGCGCGGTTGACGATGCGCAGTGTGCCGCGCTCGTCGCACATCGTAATACCCTCACTCACCTGGTCGATGATCGCCGAGAGCAGCTCACGCTCCTCCTCGAGCTGCTCGCGCTGGACCATCTCCGCCGTCAGGTCCTTGAAGACGATGCCGACGTGCGAGACCGTTCCCCCGGGAGCGAAGAGCGGAAAGAAGGTCGCCGACATCGCCACCCGGTTGCCCTTCTCGATGCGCACCTGGGTCAGCTGCCGCGGATCGTACCAGACGGGCGGGACGGTCACCGTCTCGCCGGCGAACGCGCGCTGGATGAGGCCGAGGACGCCATTGTGAGCGGCGATCTCGTCCTTGAGCACGTTGTAGTCCGGCGGCGGCTCGCTGCCGAAGAGATCGAGAAAGGCCTGGTTGACCACCAGGGACTTGCCGCTCGCCTCGTAGATCTGGAACCCGACCGGCGCGCGGGCGAAGAGGCTCTCGAGCAGCGCGATGGGGTCGGAAAGCCGCGCCAGCGTGGCGCGGATCTGCTCCAGGTCAGGCACGCACCAGCTCGGCGTAGAAGCGGATCGCGCTGCGCGCCGCCTTGAAGAAGTCGCCGAGGTGGAGGCTCTCGTTTTCCGAATGCGCGTTGGAGTACGGGTCTTCGACGCCGATCAGGAGCGCCGGTGCGCCGCCCAGCTCGCGCGAGAAGGGGTCGACGAAGGGGATCGACCCGCCGCAGCCGATGCTGACCGGCTCTTTTTCGTAGCCGTCGCGCAGCGCCTTGCGGGCGGCGCGGAAAGCAGGCGCGTTCGCGTCGGTGTACCACCAGCCGCCGGTGCTCTCGGGTGTGACCTCGACCTGCACGCCCCAGGGCGGATCTTTTTTCAAAGCCGCGATCAATTTGCTCTGCACTTCCTCGACGTCCATGTCCGGCACGGTGCGGATGCCGAGCCGCGCCCAGGCGCTCTCGCAGATGATGTTGCGCGCGTCCTTGCGTGAGCTGGCCTGGACGGCGTTGATCGCGATCGACGGCTGCCGCCAGTTCATCTCCCACGGCGGCCGGCCGCCGAGGAGCTTGGTCCCCGGCAGCATGCCGGCCTGCTTGCGGAAAAGGTCATCGTCGGTCGGAAGCGCCTGCAGCGAGCGGCGTTCCTGCTCGGTCAGCGGCCGCACCTTGTCGTAGATCCCCGGCAGATCGATGCTGCCGTCTTCCTTG
>VBLM01000029.1:0-4293 GCA_005879095.1 Deltaproteobacteria bacterium | reverse complement strand
GAAGGCAGGCCGGTGTCGAAGTTCGCGGTGTCGGTGAGCACGATCGCGTCCGCCTGCAGCAACTTCCTGTGTTTCTTGAGGAAAGCGGGTAGCGAGCCGGAGCCGGCCTCCTCCTCGCCCTCGACGATCATCTTCACGTTCACGGGGAGTGAACCGTGCGCTCTCAGCCAGCTGTCGATGGCGGCGATGTGGACGAGGATGCCGGCCTTGTCGTCGGCCGCCCCGCGCGCGAAGAGCCGGCCGTTGCGCTCTTCCGGCTCGAACGGGTTCTTGATCACCCATTTTTCGGTCTCGCCGGCCGGCTGCACGTCGTGATGCGCATAGAGCAGGAGCGTCGGCCGGCCCTCGGCCTGCGTCCACTCGCCGTACGCGTACGGGTGCGCGTTCGGCATCTCGAGTAGTTGAACGTTCTGCAGGCCCTTGCGCCGCATGAGATCACAGGTGGCCTCCCCGCTCCTGCGCACCTGCGTCTTGTCGAACCCTTCGAACGAGACGCTGGGGATCCGCACCAGCTTCTTCAGCTCCTCGAGATACTCGGGCTGATGCGAGGCGTGCCAGGCGAGGGCCTTTTCGATCGCGCTGTCGTCGACGGGGGCTGGGTTCATGGCGGCGGACCTTAGTACCATCTTCAAATCGTGTCGAAGGCGTTCACCAAAGAGGATGATGTTTCCGACGACGTGGTCGTCGAACGCGCGCGCGGCGCCGCCGAATACACGGTGATCTCGGTCCGCTACTGACGCGGCAGCCGGTAGACATCTCCGTCGCGGAGGAAGAACACGCTGGAATCGTCGACCTTCACGGTCCCGTACGCGTGCTTGCCTCGATCGATGCAGGTCGCATCGCTCCCGTCCGGATTGGCGCGGACGAGGCAACCGTCGAACGACCCGTACGCGCTCTGGCCGAAGTAAACCTTGCCGCCGTTGGCGTCCGAGTGGACGATGTGCGACCCCGCCCAGATGACCTGCCACTTCGAGCCGTCGAGGGGCGCTCGCCAGATGCCGGCCTGCGTCGCCGTGAAGACGCTGCCGGCGCCGAGGGCCACGAAAAACGGAAAGATCATCGTGTTGGTCTCGGTGCGCAGGTTGGCCGGCGCGCCGCCGCTGGCGGGTACCGTGCGCAACGACGACCAGAATCCGAGGTCCGGATCGCCGCCCGTATCGAAGTAGTAGAGCGTGCCGGAGTCGAGGACCGGACCGGTGCCGGCGGCGTTGGTGGTCAACTGCCGGTTGTCGAGCCCGTCGAGGCGCACCGACCACAGCCCGCCGGGCCCCGGGCTCCGGCGAGCGCGATAGTAGAAGCGCGCACCGTCCACCGCGAACTGGTCGAGGCTGGTGTCGACCTCGAGCTCCCACATCACGCCGCCGTCGCGCGGCATCCGGAAGATGTGCGTGCGGTAGTCGGCGGTGTCGCAGGAGACCGGGCAGGTGGCCATCGTCCAGTTCACGAATCCATCGCGCGCGCTGAGCCAGCTGAGCATCGCGCCCGAGCCCTGCGAGACGGGCACCGAGATGCCGCCCGACTTGTTCACTTTGCGGATTCGGTACTTCCAGTTGCGCCAGCCGCCGGCGTTTTCGTAGGTCGCCCAGTAGACGTTCTGGTCGTCGATGGTGAGGACGAATCCGTTTTCACCCGAGGTGAGCTGCTCGAGCGCGAGTCCGCCGCCCCCGCCGGCATCCGGCAGGCCACCACCGTCCGGTGAACCGCCGCCTCCGCCTCCGCCACCACCCTCGCCGGGACCCGCGTCCGGTAGGCCGCCGCCTGGCGGAATGCCGGCATCCGTTTCGGGCGCCGGTGGCGGCGATCCGCCGTCGTCCGCGACGGGAGGCGGGCTCTGCGTGCCGCCGTCGGGCGTCGGCGGCGGACCGACCGACGGTTGCGAGGGTACAGTCGATTGCGTCTTGCCGCAGGCGACACAGACAACCAGAGCGCCAGCCACTGCTACCCAACGTCCGAACATACCACCCCCGGCGCGCCTGAACGCTGGGGGAACCTTGGCAATCCGAGGAACGGCCGGCGAGAGTCGAGCGCTTGCTACGCTGCCCGCGCTTCCGAGGCGAGAAAATGCTCGGAGAGGGCGCGAACCGTCTCTTCCTCGCGTTCGAGCGGGAAGCAGTGCCCCGCCCCTGGCACGACGAGAAGCCGCGCGCCGGGAATGCTGCGTGCCAGCACCTCGGAATTGACCGGCGGCACCAGCCGGTCGGCGCCGCCAGTGATGACGAGCGTGGGTGCGCGGATGTGCGCGAGCCGCGGCAGCGTGTGATGGCGCGCGATGGCCAACACCTGCGCGGTCGCGAAGCGGAGCGCTGTCCGCTCGGCGCGCTTGATCCAGTCGATTGCGCCGGCCGGGTTCTGCGCGTGCCATTCGGCGGAGACGAGGATGCGCCCGACCCGGTCGGGGTTGACGAAGCCGAGATTGAGCAGCAGCAGATCGAGTTTGGTCTTCAGCGACGGCGGCGTCGACTTGCGCCACGACGCGATCGTGCACCCGAGCGCGAGCGAGCGGACGCGATCCGGATGCCGCAGCGCCAGCTCCTGCGCGATCATGCCTCCCATCGAGATACCGAAGACATGCGCGGAAGAGAACCCGCAGGCTTCGATGACCGCGGCGGCGTCGTCGGCGAGCTCGGCCATCCGGTATGCGACTCCCACCCGCGCCGACTTGCCGGTGCCGCGGTTGTCGAACACCAGCACGTGAAAGCGGCGCGCCATCAGTTCCGGCAGCCGGTCCCAGGCACGCGAGCTGAGCGCGAGCCCCATGATCAGGAGCAGCGGCGGATTCCGCGGATCGCCGAGCGTTTCGTAATGGATGAAATGTTTCTTACGATGGATGAGCGGCATCGAGATCCTGTCGAGGGGCCGCGCCCTTCAGCTCGTCCAACGCGCCCCGCAATGCGCCTGCGAACGCGCCGAGATCGCGCGCGGCATCCGCGTCGCCGATCAGGCCGACGCCGATCCGGCCGTCGTAGCTCAAGAGCGCGATTCCGACCGACTGCTGGGCCGCGAGCGGGACCAGGGGGAAGCACCACTGCATCCGTTTCCCCAGTAAAAACAAGGGGAACTGGGGCCCAGGCACGTTGGTGACCACGAGGTTGAACATCCTCGTCACCGCCTGCAGCCGCGCGGCCTGCGCCACCAGCGTGGGCGGCGCGAAATCGCCCAGCCGCGAGAGCGAGTGCGCGCCGATGGCGTGCCCGTTCTCTTTCAGGCCCTTCATCGCCTCGCGGACTTTGCGCAGCCGCTGGACCGGATTCGACTCGGTCACCGGCAGCGGGCAGAAGACGGCCGAGACCTGGTTGCCGAACGTCCCGCGCTGGTCCTCGGTGCGTACGCTCACCGGCACCAGCGCGCGCAGATCGGCCGACGGCGGCGCGCCGCGAACTTCCTTCACTTCGCTCAAAGAGAACTGGACCATCTCGAAGCGGCGGTGCGGCCCGATCGGCACGTTCAGCGGCGATTCCGGCGCGCGGCCCATCGAGACGACTTCGAGAAGCGGCTTGAGACCCGAGAAGAGCTGTCCGAAGAGCTTGACCGCCTCGCTGTTCGGCTCCAGCGCCTCGCGCACCATCCGCAGCGGGTGCGTAATCTGCTCCTTCACCGACTTCACGAGCAGTTGCGAAACCGGCGGCGACTTGCGCGGGGTCCACGACGACGGGGCGGGCGGCGGGCTCGAGGCGGGCTCGCTGTCCATCAGGATCGTCGCCAGATCGACGCCCGAGACGCCGTCGATCATCGCGTGGTGCGTCTTGGAGATGATGGCGAACCGGCCGTCGCCGAGGCCTTCCACGAGCCACATCTCCCAGAGCGGCTTGTCGCGATCGAGCGCCTGCGAAAAGAGGCGGCCGGCGAGTTTCTTCAGCTCGGCTTCACCGCCGGGCGCCGGCAGCGCGGTGTGGCGGAGGTGGTACTCGAGGTCGAACTGCGTCTCGTCGACCCACACCGGCCGGCCCTGTTTCAGGGGCACGAACATCACCCGCTGGCGGTAGCGCGGCACCTGCTCGAGCCGCGCCTCGACCAGGTTGAGGAAATCGCGATAGGGCGGCGGCGGCCCTTCGAAGATGGCCACCCCGCCGACGTGCATGTGCGCCGTTCGCTCTTCGAGGTCGAGAAAGAGCGAATCCAGCATGCTCAAACGTTCGTACCAGGTGTCCATGGAAGCGCTAGCTTAGCGCACGACGGTTGCGCCGGGGCGAAAGCCAGTGCATTCAAGGGCACCTCATGAACACCCGCCCGATGACGTTGACGCAGAAGATCCTCGCCGCGCATGCGCGGAACCTGCCGCGGCCGTGGGTCCAG
>VBLM01000028.1 GCA_005879095.1 Deltaproteobacteria bacterium | reverse complement strand
CCCTTCGACAGCCAGCGCGCATTCGAGCTGCCGCTCGAGGGCCGCGCGCAGGACTTCCATCTCCTGGCAGTGTCCGGACCAGAGCGGCGATCTCAAAGTGAACGAAGCGCGGTCGAGCGAGGGTTGCGCATCGCCGCGGATCTGCTGGTCCCATTGATCGAATCGATCGAGCGTGGCCGTCCGCTCGCGCGCGCCGTCGCCGCAACGTCCGGGAGCGGAAGGCGCCGCAACTGGAGCGGGCGCCGGCGGCGGAGTTGCGTTGATGAAAAGCGATTCGGCGATCGGCGCATTCTTGTCGAACGCGGCCGGCCATTTCGAACCGGCGGCGAATGCCTGCTCGGCCAACTGGAACGACGCGCCGGAAAGATCCGGCGCGCCGCTGCCGTCGACGGCGAGCAGCCACCATTCGCAGGAGTTCGCCGAACCGAGAGCGCGATTCGGCCAGCCGCGATCGGAGGGCCAGCACAAGAGCGCGAGGCGCAGCGCGGATCGATCCGGAGCAGCGGCGATCGTCTCTGCGTGCCGTCGCTGCGGCCAGCCGCGAATCGGGGGCCGCAGATGCAGCGACTCCAGCAAGGTCGCCGACGGCTGCGCGATCGCCATGCGTACCGCCGCGAGCTCGATCGCGGCGCGCGGACCGACGATCTTCTGCGCCGGCACCGCGCACGCCGTCTCTGCCGAAGGGCGCAGCAGCTTGATCCGTCCCGCCGCCGGGCGCGGGTACTCGTCGATCGGCTGCAGCTGCGCACCCGCGCGCACTTCGCAGACGTCGTCGGGCTCGCCGCGGCACTCGGCGCAGCCGCGCAAGCTGACCGGCCGCGGCGCGTACTGCACCGCGTAGAACCATCCGATCGCGGCGAAGAGAGCGATCACGGCTGTTCGCTCCACTGCTGCAACAACTGTGCAAAGTACCACGGGCTCTGCGCGGCCTCGTTCTGCGACTCCGGGATCGTCAGCGTGCCGGGCCGCAGGAACGCGAGCGGAAAGATCGGCGCCGGCCCGAGCTGCGCCACGTCTTCCTCCAACAGCTTCAGACTCTCGCTGCGCGGCAGCGGGCTCGCCGGAACGCCGAGCCACGCCGGCGGCGGAAAGACGATCGACGATTCGTAAATCGTGAGCAGCGCCTTCCCGCGCGCCTCGCTGACCGCCTGTCCGCCGCTCAGGTTCTGGTTGCCGGCCGGGTGCAGCAAAGGCACCAGCGTCGGATACTTGCGATTGTAATAATTGCTCGCGACGGTGAGCAGCACGTCCCAGCTCCCCAGCGCGCCGCGGTGGACCTCGCTCGCCTTGACGCCGGAAACGGAGACCGTGACCTGCTTCGCCGCCGCGATCGACGCGATGCGCGCGGCCGCTGCCGCCCACGGCTCTTCCTGCACGTAGACGAGGCTCACCGGCCGGCAACCGTCTCCGGCGACGTCGCCGAATGGCGCCGCGACCGGCTCCGGACAACCCGGCGCGCCGTCCGCGCGCGGGACCAGGCCCGAGGGGCCGCGGCCGCGCGGATCGCAGGGCGCGCGGTTCTCGCCTGCCCCGACCGGCTCGCGCAGATCGCGCTGCAGTTCCAGCCAGCGATCGTCGCCGGCCGACCCGAGCGCGTTGAACAGCCGCCGCACGCAGCGCGTGTTCGCGTCGCGCCGCGCGAAGAGCGCGACCAGCGATTCGAATCCGTCCTCTCCCGGCGTATCGGCGGCGCCGGCGCCCGTGTTCCAGAGCGAGCGGAAGAGACAGATGCCCGGCTGCTGCTGGCACTGCAGGCGCCGCTCGGCAACCGATTCGGGCCACAGCGGCTGGTAGCGGATCATCAGCTTCGAGCGCGAGCCGTTCGCTTTCGGCACCTCGCCCGAGCTTTCCAGCGTGACGTGCAGCAGGTCGGCGTCGGCGAGGTGAAACTGCCCCGACGCGCCGACGTGGTACGGCATCTCGTCGGCGGCGAGGTTGCCGAGGCCGGGCTGCAACTTGCCGAGCGACGTCCGCAATTGCGCCGCGATGCGATCGCGCTTCAGGCGGCAGGCGCGATCGTTCGAGAGATCGCAGCGGCCGAAGAGCGCGGCCATGCTCTCGTCGTCGAAGGCCGCTTTCTGCAGCGAGCGCAACAACGGCGTCGCGCGAGACGGCGCGCGCGGATCGGCTGGGGCGAACACCGGGAAGGAAAGACTTTGCGCGACCATCTCCGCGTCGCGCGGGCGATCGACATCGATGCCGCGCACCAGAAGGCACAGGCCGCGCGGATGCTTGACGAAGAAGCCGCGCAGGTCGCCCGCGGTCTCGGCGCTGCCGCCGCCGGCGATGTTGGCCGCGCTCCACGGCTGCGCCTCGATGAAGCGCGCCGCGGTCGCCGGCGTGACTGCCTCGCTCACCAGCGTGCTCAGGTGCACGCTCATCGGCACCGCTCCGCAGGCCGCCGGCGCGACCGTCGACGGTGTCCGCGCCTGCGAGAGCGCCTGGTAGTAGTAGAGGCTGGTGGCGACGTCGTCAGGTTGGATGTCGGTGGTCTCGCCCTGGAAGCAGGCCCCCTCGGCGCAGGTGCGGACCACGCCGCAGTAGATCAGCGCCGAAGCCCGGCGGCGCAGGCCCCGAGCTTCCCCGGCTGCAGCACGGCCGCCTGCGCGTCGCGCGAGAGCTGCAGCGCAGGCAAAAAGAGCGCATCGTGGAGCTGCTGCTCGGTCAGCGTCGCGTACTGGCCCGGGCAGAGCGGCGCGACCCGGCCGCTGACTTCGTAGATGCGCAGGTCGCCGACTTCGTCGACCGCCTGCGTCTCGCAGCCCGCCGGCGCGCCGGAGACGTTGTACGCAAAGTACGCATCGGCGACGTCGACGCCGAGGCGCGGGCAGCGCAGCAGCACCGGCCCGGTCGCCTCGCGCACCTTGAGCACCGCGTGCTCGCCGCGCAGCGCGAAGGTGGCCTGCTTGCGCACGGCCGCGGGCAGCGTCCGTTCGATGCGCAGCGCGCCGAGCCGTTCGGCCAGCGACCAGGGCGAGGCCGGCCGCACACGACCGCTCGAGCGGACGTACGCGGCGCCCGACCCGGCGACGCCGGCCGCGGCGAGCAGCAGTGCGACGATGGTGCGCACTTCAGTAATCCCGCCTGCGCAGAGTGAAGAACCAGAACACCTGGTTTTCGACGGTCGGCGTGAGCGCAACTTCAAACGCGCCGTCGGCTCGCGCGGTCACGTCCGCGCGATCGCCCAGGTCCGCCACGCGCTCGAAGATTTTCCCCAGCTGCGGATGGCGCCCCTGCCGCAGGACGGTCTCGCTCCCGTAGCGGAACGGATGTGCGCTGGCGATCGACACCAACGTTCCTGCCTCCGGCCGGCGCCAGAGCGTAAGGCGCACTCCGGCGTGCGGGTCGCAGCTGGAGAGCGTCAGGCTGCTCGGCAGATCCGGGCCGGCGAGCATCACGTCCTGCGGATGGACGTCGGCGCCCTCGACGGGCGGCGCGCAGAGCGGGCCGTCGAACTGGCCGGCGGGAGCTTCGCCGCGAAGCCGGGAGAGCGCCTCGCACGCTTCGCGGCCGCAGCGATCGAGCTTCTGCACCCACGCCTCGCCGAATCCGAATGGAGGGGGAAAGTCGAGCGCGCGACCGTCGCCGGAGGCGGGCGCGGCGATGTCCGGAGCGCGCAAGCCGAACAGCCTTCGCACCGAAGCGGCGACATCCTCGGGACACTTTCCACCGCGGACGGGACAGAGTCGATCGGTGACTGCATGGCGATCGAGCGCAGCGCGGTAAGCCTCGCGCAGCCGGCGGCGGATCTCGCGCGAGGAGACGCCGCGTCCATCGCAGACCAGCGGCCCCGGCAGATAGTCGAAGACGCGAGTTCCGCCCTCGATGAAGATCTTGTAACCGACCACCGACGCCACGCGCCGGTCGATCGTTTCCTGCGAGAGCAATCGGCAGAGGAGCCGTGAAGTGCGGGCCGAGACGGCGCGCGCGATCTCGTCGTTCTCACGCCGCGGATCGGCCTCGGCGTAGATCACCTCCAGCCGCTCGGCCACCGCGCCCAGCTCGCGATCCTCGAGACCGGCGAAGAGCGCGTCGACGTCGACCGAGAGCGGCTCGCACAAGAGAAAACGCGTGCGTCGCAGGGTTTCACGGATCGAAGCGACGTCGCCCACGCGCGCAAGGCGCAGCTGTTGCCGCGGATCGGCGCCGAGCAGCACGGCGACCGCGGCAGCTTCGGCGGCTTTGTCGCGCACCGGCACGGCGCCCACCGACCCGATGCATTTGCGGCCGTGCGGCGCCGAGCTGAAGAACGCCACCTTGAGCGTTGCGGGGCCCAATCCCGGGATCGGCAGCGGCGCGCCGGCGACAGGGTCGACCCATGACAAGCGCGCCTCGGCATCGTGGAGGTCCTTGACGGCCGGCAGCTGCGCGGTCCGCTGCTCGAGCGCATCGATGTCGGGCGCGGCGGCGAGAGCGATCCACCGCGCGGCCGTATCGCGATCCTCCTGCGTCAGGCCGGCGACTTGCAGCGCGAGATCGAGATGCAGTGCCGCGTGGCGCAGCGACCCCAGCGCGGCAGGCCATCGCGTCGCGCGCGCCGCAGCGGAGGCCGGCGGCAGCTCCTCGATCGCCGCTGCCGCCGTCTGCCACGCTTTCACCATCGAAGCGGCATCCGGCACGGCGGGCGAAGGCCCATCGTAGAACGTGGCCCGCGCTCCATCGAGCTGCGCGAGCGCGGTCTCGACGCCGTTGACGATCGGATCGATCTGCACTCCGCAGCGCCGCGCTTCCGCGGAGAGCTGCGCGCCGAGATCGCGCAGCGCCGCGCCCGGATGTTCCGCCCTTCCCGCCGCCTGCCGCGCGAAGGCGCCGTCGATCGCCGAAGCCTCCTGCAGCGCGCGGGCGAAGAACTCGTCGAGCCCTTGCCGCGCGCCGAAGAGTCCGGTCAGCTCCACGTCGACACGGCACGCCTTGCAAGAATTGCGCGGCCATTCGTCGGGCGCGCGCGACGGACGCGAGAGCACCAGCGTCAGCTCACGGCCGCCCGCCGTCACGTCCATCACGCGGTCGAATCCGATCGGACCTCCGGTATCGACGTCGAGCGAGCTGGCGAAACGCGGCTTGCGCACCAGCACGCGCAGCTTCCCGGTGACTTCGGGAATGTC
>VBLM01000226.1 GCA_005879095.1 Deltaproteobacteria bacterium | reverse complement strand
GCCGGTGACGGCTGCGCAAATTCTGGTAGATGGGGACGATGCTGGCCGTCGAAGGGCTGACCAAGCGGTTCGGCGGTCTGCTCGCGAACGACGGCATCGATCTGACCGTCGGTGCGCGCGAGATTGTCGGGCTGATCGGGCCCAACGGCGCGGGCAAGACGACGTTCTTCAACTGCATCACCGGACAGATGCGACTCGACGAGGGGCGCGTCACGTTTGACGGGCGCGACCTGACCAACCGCGCGCCGGAGGTGATCGCGCGCGCCGGCATCGCACGGACGTTCCAGCTGGTGCGCGTCTTTCGCGAGATGTCGGCGCTCGACAACGTGGTGGTCGGCGCCTTTCTGCGCGAGCGCACGCGGCACGGAGCGCGTGCGCGCGCGCTGCAGGCATTGAAAATTTGCGGGCTCGCGGCGCACGCAAACCTCGAAGCCGGCACGCTTCCCATCGCGCTGCAGAAACGCATCGAGCTGGCGCGCGCGGTGGCGATGGAACCGCAACTGATCGTCCTCGACGAATCGCTCTCCGGCCTGACCGCGGCGGAGACGCGCGAAGCGATCGACGTGCTGCGCGGCCTGCACGTCGCGCTGCTCGTCGTCGAGCACGTGATGGAGGTGATCATGCCGCTCAGCGACCGAGTGGTGGTGCTCGATGCCGGCCGGCGGATCGCGGAAGGCGCGCCGGCGCTGATCGCGCAGGATCCGCGCGTGATCGAGGCTTACCTTGGCGTCTGAAGCGCTGCGCGTTTCCGATCTCGTCGCCGGATACCGCGGCCTGCCCGCGCTGCACGGCGTCTCGCTCTTCGTTCACACGGGCGAGATGGTCGCACTGATCGGCGCCAACGGCGCGGGCAAGTTGACGCTGCTGCGATCGATCGCGGGATTGCTGCAGCCGAGCGCGGGCTCGATCGAATTCGAAGAGCGGCGCATCGACGGGCTGCCGGCTTTTCGCATCGCGCGCGCCGGAATCGCGTTCGTTCCCGAGGGGCGGCGGCTGTTTGGCCGGCTCTCGGTGATCGACAACCTCCTGCTCGGTGCATTTACCCGCAGCGAGCCCGATCCCGCCGACGTGTTCACGCTCTTTCCGTTGTTGCGCGAGCGCGCGCGCCAACTTGCGGGAACGCTCTCCGGCGGCGAGCAGCAGATGCTGGCCATCGGCCGCGCGCTGATGAGCAAGCCGCGGCTGCTCCTGCTCGACGAGCCGTCGCTCGGCATCGCGCCGCGGCTGGTGGCGCGCATCTACGAGACGCTGTCGGAGATCAACCGCCGCGGTCTCACCGTGCTGCTGGTCGAGCAGAACGTGCGCGCTGCTCTGCAGATCGCCGCGCGTGCGTACGTCCTGCAGACGGGCCGCATCGTCTCCCAGGGAGTGTCTTCGGAACTGCTCGGCACCGACCTGGTGCGCAAAGCATTCCTCGGCATTTGATATACAGGCCGCATGATCCTCCTCGCGGTGGCCTCGGAGATCGTGATCGGCGCGGTCTACCCGCTCTCGGGAAACCTGGCGAAGGTCGGCACCGACATCAAGGATTCGATCGAGCTGGCGGCGGAGATCGTCAACGACGACGTCGATCTGCCGGTGCCTCTCGGAAAGGGCAAAGGTCTGCCCGGCCTCGGAGGCGCTCGCGTCCGTGTCGTCTTCGCCGATCACCAGTCGTCGCCCGAGAGAGGGCTCTCGGAAGCGGAGCGGTTGATCACGCAGGAGCACGTCGTCGCGCTCCTCGGCTCGTACAACTCGAACGTCACCGCGACCGCGAGCCAGGCTGCGGAGCGGCTGAAGATTCCTTTCCTGAACGAGACGTCCACCTCGCCGCTGCTCACCGCGCGCGGGTTCAAATGGTTCTTCCGCACCACGCCGACCGACGACGAGTTCAGCGAGAACTTTTTCAAATTTCTGCAGAGCCGGAAGAACGTCAAGCGCGTCGCGTTGCTCTACGAGAACACGCTGTTCGGCAGCGACGTGAGCAAGTTCGAGAAGAAATACGCGCAGAAATACGGTTACGAAGTCGTCGCCGACGTCGCCTACGACGCGAAGTCGACCAACCTGAGCAGCGAGATCCAGCGGCTCAAGTCGGCCGCGCCGGAGGTGCTGCTGCAGACCTCGTACACCAGTGACGCCATCCTCTCGACGAAGACGATGAAGGAGCTGGACTTCCGCCCGCAAGCCATCCTGGCGATGGATGCCGGCCACGTGGCGAGCGAGTTCGTGCCCGCGCTGGGCAAGGACGCGGAAGGAATCCTCTCGCGGGAAGTGTGGGCGCTGGGTCTGGGCGCGAAGAAGCCGATCGTTTCGCGCGTGAACGATCTGTTCCGCAAGCGCACCCAGGCCTCGCGCGGCGCGCCGGTCGACATGGCCGGCACCAGCGCGCGCGCCTTGGTCGGCTTCCTCGTGCTCT
>VBLM01000225.1:932-3657 GCA_005879095.1 Deltaproteobacteria bacterium | reverse complement strand
GGACTGCCCGGGACATGCCGACTACGTGAAGAACATGATCACCGGCGCGGCGCAGATGGACGGCGCCATCCTGGTGGTCAGCGCGGTCGACGGCCCGATGCCGCAGACCCGCGAGCACGTCCTGCTCGCTTCGCAGGTGAACGTGCAGCGCATCGTGGTCTTCTTGAACAAGGTCGACCTTGTCGATGACCCCGAGCTGCTCGACCTGGTCGAGATGGAGATCCGCGACCTGCTCAAGCAGTACAAGTTCGCCGGGGACGACACGCCGATCATCCGCGGCGCGGCCTACAAGGCGCTCACCGGCGACTGATGCCGGTGGAGGACGTGTTCTCCATCGCCGGCCGCGGCACGGTCGCGACCGGCCGCATCGAGCGCGGCAAGATCAAGGTCGGCGAGGAAGTCGAGATCATCGGCCTGCGGCCGACCTCGAAGACGGTGGTGACCGGCGTCGAGTCGTTCCGCAAGCTGCTCGACGAGGGCCTGGCGGGTGACAACGTCGGCTGCCTCCTCCGCGGCATCAAGCGCGAGGAGATCGAGCGAGGGCAGGTGCTGGCCAAGCCGGGCAGCGTGACGCCGCACACCAAGTTCAAGGCCAACGTCTACGTGCTGACCAAGGACGAGGGCGGGCGCCACACGCCGTTCCTCAACGGCTACAAGCCGCAGTTCTACTTCCGCACCACCGACGTCACCGGCACCGTCAAGCTGCCGCAGGGCGTGGAGATGGTGATGCCGGGCGACAACATCGAGATGGAAGTCGAGCTGATGATGCCGATCGCGATGGAGAAGGAAGTCCGCTTCGCCATCCGCGAAGGTGGCCGCACCGTCGGCGCAGGCGTGGTGACGCAGGTGATCGCGTAGAGAAGAAGAGCTTCATATCCGGCTGAAGGCGTACGACTACAAGCTGCTCGATCAGTCGGCCGGCGAGATCGTCGAGACCGCGAAGCGCACCGGCGCGAAGGTTGTCGGACCGATTCCCCTGCCGACGCGCATCAACAAGTTCACGGTTCTTCGTTCTCCACACGTGGACAAGAAGTCGCGCGAGCAGTTCGAGATCCGCACCCACAAGCGGCTCCTCGACATCCTCGAGCCCACCCAGCAGACGCTCGACGCCCTGATGAAGCTCGACCTGAGCGCGGGCGTCGACGTGGAAATCAAGAGCTAAGCCATGGCCACTCTGGACGTCATCAACCTCGAGAAGCAGAAGGTCGGCACCATCGACCTTCCCGATGACATCGTGAACGCGCCGGTCGACGAACACCTCTTTTACGAGGTGGTCAAGGCGCAGCTCGCCTCGCGGCGGGCCGGCACCGTGGGCGTGAAGAACCGCTCGCTGGTCTCCGGCGGCGGCAAGAAGCCGTACAAGCAGAAGGGCACCGGCCGCGCTCGCCAGGGCTCCATCCGCGCCTCGCAGTGGGTGGGCGGAGGTAAGGCGATGGCGCCAAAGATGCGCGACCACGAGTACCACGTGCCCAAGCAGGTGCGGAAAGCGGCCATCCGCGCCGCGATCTCGAAGCGCAACGCGGACAAGGCGCTGTTCGTGCTCGACGCGTGGGCGCCCGCCAAGCCTTCCACCAAGGAAGCCGTCAACGCCTTCGGCAAGCTCGGCCTCGAGAGCGCGCTGGTCCTCGGCATGAAGGACAACCAGAACCTCTTCAAGTCGATCCGCAACGCCGAGAAGTACAAGTTCCTGCCCGTCGAGGGCGCGAACGTCTACGACATCCTGCGGCACAACTCCCTGATCCTCACGAAGGACGCCGCCCAGGCGCTCTCGGGGGTGCTGGCATGAACCGCTTCGACATCATCAAGCGCCCGCTCGACACCGAAAAGCTCGACCGCATGCGCGACAAGGAAAACAAGTTCGCCTTCGAGATCGACATGAAGGCCAACAAGACCGAGGTCAAGCAGGCCATCGAGGGCCTCTTCAAGGTCAAAGTCGTCGACGTCAAGACGGCCATCGTGCGCGGCAAGTTCCGCCGCATCGGCCGCAGCGAAGGCAAGCGGCCCAACTGGAAGAAGGCGATCGTCACCTTGAAAGAGGGCGACGCCATCTCGCTCTTCGAGGGGAAGTAAGCCATGGCTCTGAAATCCTACAAACCGACGAGCCCCGGACGCCGACTGACGACGTCGCCGGACTTCGCCGAGCTCACCAAGGGCAAGAAGCCGGAGAAGTCGCTCACGGCGCCGCTCAAGTCGACCGGCGGGCGCAACGTCTACGGCCGCATGACCACGCGGCACCGCGGCGGCGGCCACAAGCAGCGGATGCGGATCGTCGACTGGAAGCGCGACAAGGACGGCGTCAGCGCCAAGGTCGCGGCCATTGAGTACGACCCGAACCGCTCGGCCCGCCTCGCGCTCCTGCACTACACCGACGGCGAGAAGCGCTACATCCTCTGGCCGGTCGGCGTGAACGTGGGCGACATGCTGCAGTCGGGTGAAGCGGTCGACATCCGGCCGGGAAACGCGCTGCCCTTGCATGCGATCCCGCTCGGCACGGTGATCCACAACGTCGAGATGAAGAAGGGCCACGGCGCGCAGATGATCCGCTCGGCCGGCACGTTCGGCCAGCTGATGGCGAAAGAGGGCAAGTACGCGCAGATCCGCATGCCCTCGACCGAAGTGCGCAAGATCCTGCTCGAGTGCAAGGCCACCGTCGGCCAGCTCGGCAACACCGAGCACGAGATCGTCCGCATCGGCAAGGCCGGCCGCAACCGCTGGAAGGGCTGGC
>VBLM01000225.1:0-860 GCA_005879095.1 Deltaproteobacteria bacterium | reverse complement strand
GTCAACAAGAGCACGACCAAGTTCATCATCAAGCGCCGCGACAAGGGCGTGCGGTAGAAACGCAAATGCTCATCACCGCAACACATCGCAGTTGGGGGGTCCAGGGGGGAGCGAGCTCCACCCTGGTAGAGGCGCCGCAGGCGCCGGATCGCCCAAGTGTTCGCGAAGAAGGGAAAGGTCGCTCCTAAATGGGTCGCTCAGTAAAAAAAGGGCCGTTCATCGATCGCCACCTGATCAAGAAGGTGGAGGACATGAACCGCGCCAACCAGAAGAAGGTCGTGAAGACGTGGTCGCGGCGGTCGACGATCCTGCCGGACCTCGTCGGGAGTTCGCCGCGACGCGCACGTTCCACGGCCACACCGGCGACAAGAAGGTCAAGCCCGGCGCGGCGCTGCCCGGCGCACCCGGCGCTGCTCCCGGGACGCCCGGCGCTCCGACTCCGGCAGCACCGGCGCCGGCGGCGAAGTGAGGAGATGACCATGGAAGCCACCGCCACACTCCGGTATCTCCGCATCACGCCGCGCAAGGTGCGCGTCGTCGCCGACCTGATCCGCGGCAAGAACGTCAACGCCGCGCTGGCGCAGCTCGCTTATGTCGAGAAGCGCGCCGCCGAGCCGGTTGCAAAACTACTTCGCAGCGCAGTGGCCAATGCTGAGCAGGCCGCGAAGAACCAGCAGTTCGACGCAGATGCCTTACGGGTCAAGTCGCTGATGGTCGACCAGGGTCCCTCGCTCCGCCGCTACATGCCGCGCGCGATGGGCCGCGCCTTCAAGGTCCTCAAGAAGACCTCGCACATTTCACTCACCATTTCGGACGAGAAGCTGAAGAAGAAGGGCCGGAGCTAAAGCATGGGACAGAAA
>VBLM01000027.1 GCA_005879095.1 Deltaproteobacteria bacterium | reverse complement strand
GCGGATAAGCCAGGACCCAAACCAACGATCCTCGGGGCTCATCAGGCGGCTGCCGTTCACGACGAAACTGCTTGTGCGTGGCGTGCAAGGTGAAATCGAACTGACAAAGCGGTGAGAGCTATCGAATTGCGCGCCGACGGCGTGCTTCTCGAGGCTTGTCCCCGGACAAGCGTTCGAATCCGTGCGACTCCAGCCGAGCCTCCGGAAGGAGGCTTCACCGTCCTGCACCACGCGAATGCTAGACCCGGGCTTCAGCCCGGGGCGGTGGCGTAGCGTTCGTCGCGTCGGCGACGGTTCGGGGGGGAGTGGTACGAGGGGGGCGGAGCCCCTCTTGTACAGGTCGGCGGCGCTGTGCGCCGCCGCTGCCCCCAAAAAAAACACGAAACAACGCTGCACATTCGCTCCGGGCCGGGGACACGATGATGCGGCTGGCGCCGCCATCAGGTCCTCTTCTGTGTCGCACGAAGTTGGCACGGCGAGTTGCGTATTGTGTCCCCCGATCTCTTACACTCCCCGCATGCGCAAGCTGTTCATCGCCCTGGCCGGCAACATCGGCGCCGGCAAGACCACCGCCGCCAAGCTCGTTTCCCAGCGATTCGGCTTCGAGCTTTTCGACGAGCCGGTGATCGACAACCGCTTCCTGCGCGACTACTACGCCAACATGCAGCGCTGGAGCTTCACGCTGCAGCTCGAATTCCTCATGAAGCGCTGCCAGCACCACGAGCTGATCCACACCGTGCCCAAGTCGTGCATCCAGGACCGCACGCTGCTGGAAGACCCGGAGATCTTCGCCAAGTACCTGCACGGCCTCGGCCACATGGACGACCGCGAGCTCGATCTGTACCTGGAGTACTTCCAGCGGCTGAACCGCGACCTCCACCAGCCCGACAAGGTCATCTACCTCCACTGCAACGACACCGAGGTCCTCCTCCGCCGCATCCGCGAACGTGGCCGCAAGGAGGAAGCGGGCATCACGCCGGCTTTCCTCGACGGGCTGGCCGCCTACTACCGCACCTTCCCGCAGGTGGCCAAAGGGAAGTACAAGCTCGACGTCCTCACGCTCGACGTCGCGCGCCTCGACATCCGTACGCCGCAGGGAAAGGAAGAGTTCCTTGACCAGGTCGCCGGTTTCATCGGGCGCTAGGACCCTCTTTCCCGCGCTGGCCTGGGCGCGGTTCGACCGCCACGAGATCGCCGGCTCGCTCGGCGACATGGGCACGTTTCTGCCGCTGCTGGTCGGCATGGCCTCGCAGAACGGCCTCGACTTCGGCGCCGGCCTCTTCTTCGCCGGCCTCTTCAACCTGATCACCGGCCTCGTCTTCCCCATCCCGATGGCGGTCCAGCCGATGAAGGCCATCGCCGCGGTGGCCATCACCGAACGCCTCCCGGTCGCCGAGATCGTCGCCGCCGGCGCCATCGTCAGCGCGGTCGTGCTGCTGCTCGGCGTGACCCGGCTGATCGACTGGGTGGACCGCGTCATCCCCACCGCCGTGGTGCGCGGTCTCCAGCTCGCGCTCGGCCTCTCGCTGGTGATGAAAGCGCTGCAGATGGTGGCCGGTACGCACGCCCTCACCGGCGCGGACAGCTACCTGACCGGCGCACTGGCCGCGATCGCAGCCGTGATCCTGCTGCGCTCGGACCGCATTCCGGCCGCGCTGATTCTCTTCGGCGCCGGCCTCGCGCTCGCGATCTGGAAGGCGCCGGGCTCGGTGCACCTCACTCCGTGGGTGCCATCGTTCCAGCCGCCGCCGTGGTCGGCCTTTTCCAAAGCGTTCCTCGAGGCGGCCGTCCCGCAGATTCCGCTCACCACTCTGAACTCGGTCGTGGCGGTGTGCGCGCTCTCGGCCGATCTCTTCCGCGACCGTCCCGCCTCGCCGCGCCGGGTCGCGGTCTCGGTCGGCATCATGAACCTCTTCGGCGCCTGGTTCGGCGCGATGCCGATGTGCCACGGCGCCGGCGGCCTCGCCGGCCAGTATCGATTCGGCGCGCGCAGCAACGGCTCCATCCTCTTCCTCGGCGCCGTCAAGATGGCGGTGGCGCTGCTCTTCGGCGGCTCGCTGATGGCGCTCTGCCGCGCCTTTCCGGCGAGCGTGCTGGGCGTGATGCTCGCCTTCAGCGGCGTCGAGCTGGCGCTGGTCACGCGCGACCAGACCGATCGCTCCTCGGCGGCGGTGATGTTCGTGACCGCCGGCGCCTGCATCGGCCTCGGCGACATCGCGCTCGGTTTCGTCATCGGCACGGCTCTCGCGCTCGTGCAGTCGCGCGGTAGCAAGACGGGAACGACGGAACGACCTTAGTCGGAACGAGCTTGGTCCCGGTTTCCCCACCCAGGACGTCGGTCAGGTGGCCGATGGGAGACGAACCCACCTCTCCACACCCAAACCACAAGCGCGTGAAATCACGAGTTTTCGCATTGCGTGGCGACAGAACACCGCCACCCACTCACATCCGCGCACGTCTTGTCCGCGTACAGGAGTTGGTCAAACTCCGCCGACCCCGCCGGCCGTTCGCCGGTTCCCCCCGGAGGTTTTCCCGATGCGGCAGTTCGAGCTCCCCCCGCAGACCGCAGCTTCGCTGATCCTCATCCTCGCCGCCGCGTGCGCGCAGCTTCCCGGCGCCGACACAGGCAACGACAACCCCGACTATCGCGACCTGCGCTCGCCTTCGGTGCAGCTCAACGAGCGGCACGCCTCGACGCCGCCGCTGTCGCTGATGTCCCTGCCGCAGAACGATACGAATCCGCAGCACGAGGTGAAGCCGGTGCCGCGCAACTACGTGCACCGGTCGGTCTCCTTCCGCGATCCGGTGCTCCAGTCGTCGACCCCTGCGCTGCTCGCCCCGACGGTGAACCTCTCCTTCGCCGGCGTCGGCCAAGGCTTCAGCGGGCCCAACGGATCTTTTAGTGTGACCGGGGCGCCGCCGGACACCAACGGCGACGTCGGCCCCAACCACTATGTGCAGACGGTCAACCAGGATCTGATGATCTAGGACAAGGCCGGAACCAAGCTGCACGGCCCGCTGCCGATCAATTCGCTGTTCCAGAGCCTGGGCGGCCTCTGCGCGGCCGACAACGACGGCGACCCCGTCGTGCTCTACGACCGCGCCGCAGACCGCTGGTTCATCTCGCAGTTCGCGGTCACCAACCCGAATCCCAACTATCACCAGTGCGTCGCGGTCTCGCAGAGCGCCGATCCGACCGGCGGGTATTTCACCTACGACTTCACCTACACGGCGTTCAACGATTACGGCAAGGCCGGCGTCTGGAGCGACGCGTACTACTTCAGCTACAACATGTTCACGCCGCCCCAGAACAATTTCGCGGGCGCCAAGGTCTGCGCGATGGACCGCACCCGGATGCTCGCGGGCCAGGCCGCCACGCAGCAGTGCTTCAGCACCTCGACCACCTACGGCGGCCTGCTGCCGGCCGACATCGACGGCGCCAGCGGCCCCGCTGCGGGCGAGCCCGAATTCGTCCTCGGCATGGGCGCCGACACGACCCACCTCGCGATGTGGAAGTTCCACGTCGACTGGACGACGCCGGCCAATTCCAGCTTCGCCGGCCCGACGCTGATCACCGTCCCGACCTTCGCCGAAGCCTGCAGCGGCGGCACCTGCATCCCGCAGAGCGGCACGACCCAGCAGCTCGACTCGCTCGCCGACCGGATGATGTACCGGCTGCAGTACCGGAACTTCGGCGACCACGAGAGCCTGATCACCAACCACAGCGTCACTTCCGGGAGCTCGGTCGGCGTGCGCTGGTACGAGGTCCGCAGCCCGAACGGCACGCCCACGCTGTTCCAGTCGGGCACCTACGCGCCCGACAGCGCCTACCGCTGGATGGGCTCGGCCGCCATGGACGGCAGCGGCGGCATCGCGCTCGGCTTCAGCAAGTCGTCCTCCAGCGCGCACCCGGCCATCGCGGTCACCGGCCGCAACGCCGGCGACGCGGCCGGCACGATGACCGAGGGCGAAACCACGGTGCTCACCGGCGGCGGCTCGCAGACGACGAACCTGTCGCGCTGGGGCGACTACTCGAATCTCACG
>VBLM01000224.1 GCA_005879095.1 Deltaproteobacteria bacterium | reverse complement strand
AGGCCTCTTCGCCGAGCTCTCGCTGCAAGCGAAAGCGTACGGCATCGACGATCTGGTTCCCTGGACCCGGCTGCTCGACGACATCGAGGATTCGGCGCTGGGCGACGGCGACAACTTCGTCCTCAAGAAGTCGCACGACTACGGCGGCAAGAGCGTCGTCATCGGCCGCGAAGCCGGCCCCGAGGCGTTCCGGCAGGCGCTCGGTCGGGGTGGCGCAGGAGCTGATCGACGCGCCCGCCATCGGTCGCTTCCTCTGCACCGAGACGGGCGCCCGCCGCGCGCCGATGCATCTCGACGTCAGCACCTTCGCCTCGCTGATCGAAGGCGTACCCGACGGCGGCAGCGTCGTCCGCGCCGCGCCGGGCCGCATCGTCAACATCGTCGGCGGCGGCGGTGTCGCGCCACTATTTGCCGACGACGTCCTGCTTCAGCTTGAGTGAACGGCGCTCGGCGATCTCCTCGAGAAAGCTGACCGCGAGCGCATGGCGCAAAAGATCGATGCACGGATAATGCGGGGCGTGACAATACTGCTCGTGAAACCTGCACAGCTCGCCGTGGCGGTCGCGACAGAACGCGTCGTACCCGCCCTCGTCACACGGATCGTCGATGAAGGAAGCCACTCTCGCGGTGCGCTCGGGCGTGAGCAGAGGCTCGTCGTTCGCTGCCTCACCGAGCATCTTTTCGGGCATCCGGGCCTCCAACGACCCGTGGGAGTCTAAACAGCATGAGTCCGCAGGTCACGTTCAAGAGCAGTGAAGACAAGGTTCCGGAGGCGGGCGCGCTCGCCGACTCGGCGGGCAAGCCCGTGCCACCTGCGCCGCGGTTGTCGGAGGCTGTCGCCGATCCGTATACCCCAAGCCATGGGAGTGCGCCGCGCGAGCTGCCCCAGCGGCCGGTAGGTCTCGAGGATCTGGGCCCGGCCGCGGCGCTGCGCGTCACGGGGCCCGATCGCGAGAAGTGGCTGCAGGGGATGCAGAGCAACGACCTGGCGGCGGCTGCATATGGCGGCGCCGTGGCGGGATTGTTCCTCAGCGGCAAGGGCCGGCTGGTGGCTTCCGGATTGCTCTGGCGGCGGCCGGACGAAGTGATCGTCACCACCGATCGCGAGCGCTTCGACGCTTTGAAATCGCACCTCGACAAGCTCTTGATCATGGAAGATTGCGAGCTCGAAGACGTCGAAGGCCTGCGGCGCCTGCGCTCGGCCTCGAGCTGCTCTTGCCGGAGGCCGAAGCGCAGTCGCTGCTGGAGAGCCTGCGCGAGCGGCCGCGGCCGGATCAGATCGAAGCCTGGCGCATCGCCACCGGCGTGCCGGCCTGGGGCGCGGAACTTTCCGAGGAGACCACGCCGATCGAGGCCGGACTCGATCCCGTGCTCTCCTTCGCCAAAGGTTGCTACGTCGGGCAGGAGGTGGTCGCGATGGCGACCTACCGCGGCCGCGTGGCGTGGAATCTGGTGCGCCTGGAAGTCGAGGGCGAAGCGCCGCGGCCCGGCCTCCGCATCGATCCCGATCGCGGCGCGAAGGGCCGCGTGACGTCCTCGACGCAGGTCGGCGCTCGAAGTCCGTTCCTCGGCTGGGTGCACAAGGAGCTGATCGTGCCGGGCTCGCGCGTCAAACTGGAAGACGGCCGCGAAGCGACGGTGCTCGGCCTTCCGTACGGCTCGCTTCCCGGGGCAGGAGTGTGCGCATGAAGATCCTCGCCGCGATCCATGACCTCATGTTCTCCTCCAAGGTGACCGCTTCCGCGCGCGGCAAGCCGATCGAGTGGCTCAAGCGCGGGACCAAAGTGGCCGACCAGGTCCAGGCGTCGAAACCGGACGTGCTGCTGATCGACCTGGCCTCGCCGCAGCTCGACGCGGTGAATGCCATCCGCGAGATCAAGAGCGGCGACAACAAGTCGGTGACGGTGATCGGCTACGTCGATCACACCCGTGCCGACGTGATCGAGGCCGCCCGCGCCGCTGGCTGCGATCAAGTGCTGAGCAAGGGCGAGTTCGCACGGCGGCTGCCGGAGCTGCTCGAAGGAATCTAGAGGAGCGACGCGGCCAGAACGCGCGGACCGTCGTCGGAGCCGACTTCGGGACCGGCGATGACGAGGCGGGCTTTCGGCGCCCGCTCCGCCACCGCCCGCGCAGCGTAGTCGACTTCCCGCAGCGAGGCGTTCGGGCGCAGGCGGCAGGTGACGAGAACGTCGCGCGCCTGTGGCAGCACGCCGGCGACATTTTCGTGCAGCAACGCGGCGCGCGGGCGGACGAGGCCGTGGATCTCATGCGCCTCCACGCCGACCAACCCGAACACGGCCAGCGGCTCGACGAAACAACGCACCGCGTCAGACCAGGAGGAGCCGATCGGCTGGACCACGCAAGCCTCGGTCAGCCGCGCCGCCCGTTCGAGCTTTGCGAGTGCCTGCGGTCCCGGATTCACCGGCAACCCCGGCAGGACGACGATGGGCTCTCCGCCGCCACGCCTGCGCAGGATGCGCGCCGCCTTCGAGGCCGCGGCGAGGGCCGGATCGTCCGCCTCGGCGCAGAGCAAGAGCAGGAGCGAGCCACCCTGCGCCTGCTTGATGACGCGGAAGTCGTCGGAAAGCACCTCACAGGAGAGCGCCGTCGCATCGAGCCGCGCCGCGTCCCGCAGGGGCGCAGCGCCGAACGCGACGACCGTCCCGACGACCTGCATGCACTAGAGGTAACACCAGGACGCCGTCGCTGAAAGCCCCTCAGGCCGCCGGCACCAGCACGCTGACGGGCAACTCGCGCCGGGCGCAAGCCACGACCAGCGCGGGCGGCAGCACGATCGAGCCGCGCCCCTCGTCGAAGTGGAGGACGATCTCCAGATCGAGCTGCAGCCCGGTCGCGCGCATCTGCTCGAACGCCTCGGCGCGCTGGTCCATCAGCCAGTGTGCCGCCGTGCGCAGCGCGCCGGCCGCTTCGCCGTAGCCGATCTCGAGCCGCGCCGACGAGAGCGGCGGATCCTCGCTCACCGCGGCCACGCGCTCCTCGAGGCCGAGCGCCTCGAGGATCTCCTCCTTGCGCACCGGCCCTTTCGACTTGCGCGCGCGCAGCGAGATGGAAACGCGGTCGGCCATTTTCAATATTTGTAGAAGCCTTCGCCCGATTTTTTTCCCAGCTTGCCGGCGCGCACCATGCGCCGCAGCAACTGCGGAGGGCGAAAGCGCTCGCCCAATTCGGATAGCAAGTGCTCCGCGATCGCCAGCCGCACGTCGAGCCCGACCTGATCGGTCAGCTTGAGAGGCCCCATCGGGTGCCCGTATCCCAGCTCGATGGCGCGATCGATCTCCTCCGCCGTCGCCACGCCCTCCTCGAGCATGCGGATCGCTTCCATCGCCAGCGCGATCCCCAGTCGGCTGGTGGCGAAACCCGGCGCGTCGCGCACGACCACCACTTCCTTGCCCATCCGCGCCCCGACCGCGCGCGCGGCGGTGACGACCAGCGGGTGCGTCCGCTCGCCCTGCACGATCTCCAGCAGCTTCATCGCCGGCACCGGGTTGAAGAAGTGCAACCCGATCACGCGCTCCGGGTGCGCCGCCGCCGAGGCGATGGCCGTGATCGGAAGCGACGAGGTATTCGAGGCCAGGATCGCGTCGGCCCGCGCCGCTTTCGACAACCTGGCGAACAGCTCCTTCTTCAGTTCCAGGTTCTCCGGCGCGGCTTCGATGATCAGATCGGCCTGCGCCGGCATCTCCGCCGCCGCCGAAAGCTTCCGCAGCGCCTCCTCGCGCTCGGCAGCGGTGCAGCGGCCCTTCTCGACCGCGCGGCCGAGCGAGTCGGCGATGCGCTCGAGCGACTTCTGCGCCGCCCCGGGTATCACGTCGAACAGCTCGACCCGGTATCCCGCCCGCGCCGCCACCTGCGCGATGCCGGTGCCCATCACGCCCGCGCCGATCACCGCGACGCGTTGCACGTCGAGCACGGTGATGGCCATCAGATGTTCCCGAAATAGATGCCGCGCTTCTGTGCGATGGCGTTCTCCAGCACCTTGCGCACCTGGTCGAACACCTCGGACCACACGTCGCCCAGCGACGGCTCGCGCCCCAGCCGGGTGCGCGCCGAGGCGATCATCGCATCGAGGTCTTCAGGGCTGGCGAAGTTGCTGTTGCCGCTCTTCATCGCGCCGGCAGGCTTCTGGTCCAGCTCGTCGCGGGCCATGTCGAGCGCATCGCGCAGGTCCTCGGTCTGCTGCGCGGTCAGCGGCCGCTCGTTGACCAGCTGCTCGAGGAGCGGCTCGATCCCGACCTTCCCCTTCGGCGCGTGCAACCGCAGCTGGTAGAGGAAGATGGCCCAGTCGCCGCGCGAGCAGATCCGCTCCGCGGCTTCCCACGGGTGGTCCTTCAGCCACCGCTCCCACTCGGCGTCGCCCCACTTTCCGAAGCCGTCGGGGGGCGCCACGCTCAGGTAGACGGACACGGCGGATCGTCTATCACGAGTCTCACCGCTACTGCACGCCGCCATCGGACAGAGTGAAACGGCAGGACGATTCGCCGCCGGCCTGCACCAGCAGCGTGCGCGCCGGGGCGCCCGGTGCGGTCAGCGTATAGCGGCCCTGGTTGAGCGACGGCAGCACGCAGTGGACCGCGCGCTGCTGGCAGCCCTGGTCGAGGCAGAAGGCGCTCAGGCCGCTGGCACAGACGTCATTCGTCACGTCGAGGGAGACCTCGGCGTTGCGGACCAGCGCGGTGCAGGTGGGCAGGCCGCTGCAGCCATTGCCGCACAATTCCCGCACCTCGATCACCGTCGGGATGCCGGGCGCGACCGTCGCCGGCAGGCAGACGCCGCCCACGTCGGCGGTCTTGTTGTCGCAACTGTCGCCGCTGGTGTCGCAGGCGCAGGTGAGGAGGAGCGCGGCGGCCAGAAGGCGCATCGGCGTTCCTTACATCGCGGCGAGCAGGCGCGAAAGGTAGAAGAGCACGTCGAGCCCGACCAGAGACAGCGCGGTCGCGGTGGCGATCGACAGCGGCGTCCGGCGCGGCTGTAGTTTCCAGACCACCGCGGCCGCCGCCAGTGCCGCGGTGCAGGCGACGATCAGGTCGCCGTAGTACCGCATCTGCACGGCATTGGTGACGCGTCCAAACGAAAAGACGCGCGCCGCCGGATCGTAGATCAGCACCGGGAGCTGGAGCGTTCCGGGCAAGAGATACGCGACGGCGAATGCCGACACCGCCGCCAGCGCCGCGCGCACCTCCCTCATACCGAGTGCCGCGCGGTGACGTAGAGGCCGATCACCGCCGCGGTCCAGAGGAAGGCCGCGCCGGTACAGGAGAGCGCCGCGACCGGCCACTGGGTACGTTCTTCCGACTGCCGCCCGGCCAGCGCCGCGCCGATGACCAGCACCAGCGCGAGCGCAGCGAGGTGTTCCTTGAGGTCGAACACGCCTGGGCAAGGATCGCCGCCGGGGCGATCCAGCCGAATCGGCGGAGGGCACGCGCCTGGGTCCTGGCCAGCGCGGCCAGCACCGCGTGCGCCGCGTGATGGGTGGCGGCAAACACGGCGGTGAAGCCGAGCACGGCGTGTGAAATGAGAAGTACTTTGATCACGTCGCGATCACCGGGAGCGGCCTGCGCGCGCGATGTTCCTGCACGCGCGGGCAGCCGGGGTCGGGGGCGGCGAACGCACCGTGTGCGCCGGCCACCGCCCGGCAGCCGCCGCGGCAGAGGCGGAGGTAGTCACACGACGCACACGGCTCGGGCGCGTCGCGGACGTAATCGCGGAATTCGTGAAAACCATCGGCCCAGGCGGCGCGCGCCGCTCCGGGAACGCGCGCGTCGGCAGCAGCCTGCGAGGTGAACGAGCAGCCGGTGAACGCTCCTTCCGGCTGCAGCGCCGCCAGCACGTCGCCTCCGACGCAGCCCTGCACGCCGAAGAACGCCGCGGCTGCTTTCGAAGGCTTGTGCCAGAAGACCATCGGCGCGAACGAGCAGTCGAGCTTGACCCGGATGCGATGGCGCCAGACGAGGCGGCGGGCCATCGGGAACAGCTCGCGCGACTGCTGCGGCGTCAGCTCCTCGTCGAGACGCGCGCCGCGGCCGACGGGCTTGAAGCGCAGCAGCTCGAGCTCGTTGAGGCGCAGCTTGCGGACCAGCCGCGCGACGTCGGGCACGTGGTCGAACGAGCTGCGGCTGACGACGCAGTTGACGCCGACCTCCGGTTTCACTGCGCGTAAGAATCGCAGTGCGCGTTCCGCGTG
>VBLM01000227.1 GCA_005879095.1 Deltaproteobacteria bacterium | reverse complement strand
GGACGGCGAGTCGCTCGCTGCCGCGGCCGAGCGCGAAGTCGAGGAGGAAACGGGGGTCCGCTGCAAGGCGGGGGGGCCGGTCCTGATCGAGAACATTCGGGCGAGGAACTATCAGATGGTCAAGGTCTGGTACCTCTGCCACTTTGCCGGCGGGTCCGCCAGCCGGACCGCCGGTGCGGAGGAGGAAGGCATCGTCGAGGTCGGCTGGTACGCCAGCGACGAGCTCGCGGCAGAAACGGTGTTCCCGGCGATCGTCAAGACGATGGGACTGGAAGAACTGGCCCGGTTTCAGCCGCGCGTCCTCGACGCCGGGGTTTGCCACGCGGATTTCTGAGCGGCTGCTCCCGATGGCAGAATCCGTCCATGATCGTCATCGCCGACTACGACCCGCGCTGGCCCGCGCTTTTCGAGTCGCTGCGCGCGACCTTGTCGGCGGCGCTGGGCGAGTTGGTGTCGCGCATCGAGCACGTCGGGAGCACCTCCGTGCCGGGCCTGGCGGCCAAGCCAATCGTGGACCTCGACGCCATACTCCGGTCGGGCGGCGACCGGGAGGAAGCGATCGCGCGGCTCGCCCGGCTCGGCTACCTGCATCGGGGAAATCTGGGGATCCCCGGGCGCGAGGCCTTCACCTTGCGCGGCTCCGGCCCGAGCCCCGGCGCGCACCATCTCTATCTCTGCGATCCTGCGTCCGCCGAGTGGCGGCGCCACCTCCTGTTCCGCGATGCGCTTCGGGCCGACGCGGCGTTGGTCGCAGCGTACGCCGCGCTCAAGTGGCGCCTGGCCAATCTGCACCTGCAGGACCGCGACGCGTACACCGCGGCGAAGACCGAGTTCGTCGAGGCGGTCCTGCGCGCTGCCGGGAAGCGCTGATCCGCCAGCGGAGGCTCGCTCGCCGGACAATGCTAGTCCACCTGGACGTTGCCGTGCTCGACGGGCACCAGGTCGAACTCGCCGGGAGCATGGCAGTCGTTGCCGGTGCCGACGGCGAAGAAGTTGGCCTGGCTCATGAAGTCCGGTGGCGCATCCTTGCCCTCGCCGTTGTCGACCACCTGGAAGATGCCTTCGAAGCCCTCCGGCACTCCGGTGGGGTCGCTCGACCTGGTGACGATTCCACTGATGGTCGCCACGTTGCCGATGACGTTGAGGCAGTTCACGTCGATATGGACAGTGACCCCCGCGCTGATGTCGTGGACCTCGGCGCTGCCGGTGGCGGTGCCATCGGCGCGCTCGACGGCGGAGAAGGAGATGTGCTCACGATTGCTGGCGAACTCGATGGTTCCCGAGCCGCGGGCGGAATGCACGACTTGCGCGACTGCCGCAGCGCCCACCACCAGTGAGAAAAGAACGAGGCGTTTCATGGCCGGCTCCTTTCGACTCCGCCGAAGACGGAGAGGGCGCGCACTGTCGAAGCGCGGGATGTGGAAGTCAATCGCGGACGACGGCCTCAGTCGCCCCGCAGACTCGTCGGTCGCGACGGTTGGGAAGACCTTTCAGCCGTCTCAGGCATGCCGGCGGGTCAGGAGAAGCCCGCGTTTGGCGAGGCCGTGTTCCGCTGCAATTTCTTTGAGCCGTGCTGGACAAGCGGCGTGATCCGCGTTTCATTCCTGGCATCGCTTGGTCCAGGCTATCCACATTCGGGGGTGCACATGTCCTCGCTCCTTGTCTGTTTCTCGGTCCTGTCCCTGCTGGCAATCGTCTCCGCGCGCGAGGTCCGAGCCGAAGGATCGCGGGTGACGATCCTCTACGATGGCTTCGGCCGCAACCCCGCCTTCGTCAAGGATTGGGGCTTCAGCGCACTGGTCGAATACGCCGGCAAGCGCATCCTCTTCGATACCGGAAACAATGCGGCCGTCTTCGCGGCCAACGTCAAAGCGGCGAAGGTCGATCTCGGCAAGCTCGACTTCGCCGTCATCTCGCATCGGCACCTCGACCATACGGCCGGCCTCGAGTACCTCCTGAAAGTCAACCCCGAGGTGACGATCTATGCACCGAAGGAAGTCTTC
>VBLM01000219.1:7928-9548 GCA_005879095.1 Deltaproteobacteria bacterium | reverse complement strand
CGAGACGCCCGACTGGGTCGCGTCGAAGCCGAGCAGTTCCTGCATGAACACCGGCAGCAGGAAGAGGTTGGCCATCAGCATCGCGAACATCACCGAGCCGATCAGCGTGCCGGAGGCGAAGACCGGGTCCTTGAACAGTTTGAGATTGACCGCCGGGACTTTCGCCGACAGCTCGCGCATGACGAAGGCGGCCAGCGCCAGCCCGGCGAGGATCAGGCAGAAGGTGATCAGCCGCGAGTCGAACCAGGAGTTCTTGTCGCCTTCCTCGAGGAAGTACTGCAGCGCCGCGAGGCCGACGGAGAGCAGGGCGATCCCCTGCCAGTCGATGTTCTTCTTCTGCTCGGTGGCCGCTAGCGCGTTCGCGGAGCGGATGTCCTCCGGCTCGTGGACGAAGCGCCACACCATCACCAGGCCGAGCAATCCGACCGGGATGTTGATGTAGAAGATCCAGGGCCAGCTCGCGTTGTCGACGAGGATTCCGCCGAGCGTCGGACCGAAAGCGGGTCCGAGCATGACGGCCATCGCGAACAGCGCCATCGCCATTCCTTGCTCTTTCGGTGGGAACGTCTGGCGCAGAATCGCCTGCTCGGTGGGCTGCAGCGCGCCGGCGCCGAAGCCCTGGATGACGCGGAAGAAGACCAGGCTCCACAACGACCACGCCATTCCACACAGCGCCGAGCCAGCCAGGAAGACGACCAGCGAGATCATGTAGAGCCGCTTCTGTCCGACCAGGCGCCCGAGGAACGCAGTCAGCGGCATCACCAGCACGGTAGCGACGACGAAGCCGGTCGAGATCCAGGTGATCTCCTCCAGCGTGGCGCCGACCGAGCCGCGGATGTGCGTCAGCGCGACGTTGACGATGCTAGCGTCGATGGCGCCCATCAGCGTGCCGAAGCTGACCGACAGCGTCACCAGCCACTTGTTGACCGGCGCGCGCTCGGCCTGCGTGGCCTCGACGAGACGGAGCGGCGGACTCAACGCGACGGTGCTCATGCGCCGGCCCCGTTGAGGAAGAAGTCGATGGCCGCCGCGGCCCGCTCCGGCACGGCCAGCTGGCCCGGATTGCGCAGGTCGTGCATCAGGATGGCTTTCAAAGCGCCGGTGAGCATGCTCGGCAGCAGCGCGGCGCGATCGGACCGCAGCGCCTTCTGGTCGAGGCCGCGGCGGACCAGGGTCTCGATGCGGGCGCGGACCTCGCGCATGGCCTGGCTCGGCTGGGTCACGCGGGCGGTGTCGCTCTCCAGCATGATGCTGAGAAAGGGCCGGTGGCTTTCGAAGTGCTCGAAGACGGTGAGCGCGAATCCTTGCAGCTGCGCCGCGAACGGCTGCTGGTCCGCGAGCGCCTGGTCGAGCCGCCTCGCCAGTTCCTTGCGGCGGCTTTCGACGAGCTCGGCGAGCAGCGTGTGGCGGTCTTCGAAGTGGTTGTAGACGGTCCCGACCGAGACGCCGGCGCGGGCGGCGATCTCCTCCACCCGAGCGTCGTGCATGCCCTTCTCGGCGAAGACCTCTTCGGCCGCGACCAGGATGGCCCGGGCGGTTTCCTCGCGCAGCCGTTCCCGCAGCGGACGAACGCGGGTTTCATATTTTGAATCTATATTCATGTTATGAAACAATTGTATA
>VBLM01000219.1:0-7807 GCA_005879095.1 Deltaproteobacteria bacterium | reverse complement strand
GCCGGAAGCCCTTCTGCAGCGTGCGGATGTACGGCAGCCAGCCGCGCGGACCGAGCGTCAACAGCGCCGACCGCTTGAGCCCCGCCCTGGCGTAGCTCTGCAGCGTCGGATCGGTCAGGAGCGTTACCGACGGCGGCAGCCCGGCCCGCTCGCCAAACGCCTTCGCCATCGCCGGCCAGCCGTTGCCGATGATCGCCAGTCTCGCACCGGCTGCCTCGAACTCCGCTGCTCGCGGCCGCAACTCGGCCACCTGCTCACGGCAGTGAGCTCAACCAAAATGTCTGACGAATACGAGGACCGCCGGCCGTTCGCGCCACAGCTCGCCGAGCCGAAAGTCTCTACCCTCGACGTCCTTGACGATGCAGTCCTCGAGCATGCCTCGTAGATGCAGCGCGTCGCAAACCGATTCTGGGGACACGATTCTGGGGACACCCTTGGGGGACACCCTCGCGGGACACTCTCGCGGGACACTCTCGACAGGGCGCGATGTCAGCCCCCTTTCGTAAGCTATGCGGCATGCCAAGAACCGCTCGAATCGTCGTCCCCGGAGTTCCTCACCACATCACCCAACGCGGCAACCGCCGGATGCGCACGTTCATGTGCCAGGAAGACTTCGCGAGATACCGGAGCGTGATGTCCGAATCGTGCGCGCGATCGGGCGTCGAGATCTGGGCCTACTGCCTGATGCCCAATCACGCGCACATGATCGCGGTGCCTGAATCGGAAGCCGCGCTCCGCTGCGCCATCGGCGATGCCCACCAGAAATATACGCGCGAGATCAACAAACGCGAGCGGTGGCGCGGGCACTTGTGGCAGGGCAGGTTCGCCTCGTATCCGATGGACGATGCGCACACGCTCTCGGCGGCACGGTACATCGAGCTGAATCCGGTTCGGGCGGGCCTCGTCTCGTCGGCGGCGGAATACGAGTGGAGCAGCGCTCGCGCGCACCTCTTCGGACAAGACGATGAGCTCGTGGTCGTGGCGCCGCTCCTCGCTCGCCGGCGTGATTGGGCAAGATTCGTGAACGAGACGATCGACGCGAACATGCTCGACGCGCTGCGAAGGCACATCGCAAGTGGGATGCCGCTCGGTGATGAGGTGTTTCTCAGAGAGATCGAACGGCGAGTCGGGTCGATCATCCCGCCGCGCGCGGCTTGATCGAAGGGTGTCCCGGAAGGGTGTCCCCGAAGGGTGTCCCCGAAGGGTGTCCCCAACCCCTAGAAGTCGTCCGGCTGGTATTGCTCGTGGCCGACGCCGGTCTCGTACGAGAGGACGCTTTCGTTCTCCACGATCTTCGACTTCTTGCGCAGGGTCTCGATCCACTTGGAATAGAGCTCGCCCTGCTTCTGCTGGACGAGCCGGTCCTGCAGCGACTTCTTCTCGTCGGCGGTGAGCTTGGACGGGTCGGCCCGCTCGCGCGACTTGAGCTTGAAGACGTACCAGGTGTCGCCTTCCTCGACCGGCGCCGCCGGCACCGCGCCGGGCTGTGTCAGCGCGAACGCCGCCGAGGACAGCTTCGGCGCCTGACCGATGCCCGGCACGTACCCGCCCATGGGGTGGAACGGCTCGGTGTCCGCCGTCTGCGGCGTGGTGAACGAGGAGAAATCGAACTGCCCGGTGTCGGCCTTCTTCTGCGGGAAGAGGTCCTTCAATTCCTTACCCGCGCGCAACTGCGCCAGCGCCTCTTCCGCCTTCTGCTTCGCCAGCGCCTTGGCCTTGTCGGCCTGCACCAGTTCCTTCGCGATCTGCCTGCGGACCTCGTCCAGCGGCTGCACCCGCGCCGGCCGCTCTTCCTCCCCCTTCAAGACGTGGAAGCCCGAGCGATCCTTGAAGATTTCCGACACCTGCCCCGGCTTGAGCTTCGCCGCCGCTTCCTCCAGCGTCTTCCCGTACGGCGACTGCCCCTTGGCGATGAAGCCGAGGTCGCCCCCGTTCGCCTTGGTCGCCTGGTCCTCGCTCTGCGCCTTGGCCACCTCGGCGAAATCCTTGCCGGCCTTCACTTCCTTCAAAGCCGCTTCGATCTTTCCGCGCGCCGTGCCCTCGACGTCCGCGCTCGCACCCGGGGGGACCGGGATCGTGATCGCCCGCACTTTCATCGCTGCCGCCTGCGTGAACCGCGTGGCGACGTCGGCCTCGTACTTCTTCTGGATCTCGTCCGTATGCGACTTGGCGTACTCGTCGCCTTCCGCGTCGGTCGCGCTCACCTTGTCGCGGAACATGAACGCGTTGAGCCGCACGTAGCTGATCGCCGCGCTCTCGTGCTGCGCCTGGTACCCCGCCTTCACCTCGTCGTCGCTGACGTTGGCGCCGGCGATGGCGGCCTGTACGACCTTGGCGCGCAAGAGGTCGCGCCGCCACGCGCCCTCGAAGCGGCTGATGCTCATGCCGTAGCCGTTTTCGACCAGCCGCTTGTAGTAGTCGAAGTCGAACTTGCCCTCCTGCTGGAACTGGGGGCTCTTGGCGATGGCGTCGGCAACTTCCGCGTCGCTGACGACGAGCCCAGGTCGTCCGCCTGCTGCGCGATCAACTCCTGATCGACCAGGCCCTTGAGCGTCTCCTCCTTGAGGTTGTCGGCCTTGGCGTTTTCGGTGGTGTACTTGCCGCCGCGCATCGCCGACATCTGGCGGAAGCGGTTGGAGTACGCCTGCGCGAAATCGCTCGCGGTCACCAGGTCGCCGTTGACCCGGGCCGCCCATGTCTCCGGCGTGCGGGTGCGGAAGCCCGACGACCCGCGGCCGAATGAGAAAATGAAGGTGACGATGATGGCGCCGAAGATCAGCGCGATCAGCGAGGACTTCGCGTTTGAACGCATCACATCGAGCATCGGATTTACCCGGAAACTGCCGTCCCCACGGCTGTTTGGAAAGCTTGACACCCTAGAGAAGCCGGGCGAGAGAATCAAGCAGAAACGGTGGGAAGGACCGATGCCTGCCGAACGTTCGGATACCCAGTGGGTTCCATCCTCAAGCGCTTTCGCGAGCCGATCTTCGTGGTCGCCCTGCTGGCGGTCCCGTTCGTGATTTTCTTCGTCAAGGCGAAGAAGGGCCGCGACCTCAACCCGGTCGACAAGGTGATCGTCTCGCTCACCGCGCCGATCGAGAAAACCATCACCGGGGCGGCGTTCGCTACCCTGGACGTCTGGCGCGGGTACATCGCGCTGCGCGGCGTCCGCGAGGAGAACCTCCGACTGCGGCGCGATCTCCTGCGCTCCCGCTCGACCGAGCAGCAGACGACCGAGCTGCGCCTGGAAAACGAGCGGCTCAAGCGGCTGCTCGATTTCACCGACAAGCAGGCGCCGACGCGGCTGCTCATTTCGCGGGTGGTGGCGGTCGGCGCCTCGCCGCACAGCCATACGCTGCGGATCGCGCGCGGTACCGACGACGGCGTCGTCAAAGGCGCGGCGGTGATCGCGCCCGAGGGGATCGTCGGAACCGTCGCACAGCTCACCGCCAGCTACGCCGACGTGCAGTTGATCGTCAGTCCGTTGAGCGCGGTGCCCGCGATCACGCAGCGCACCCGCAGCCGCAGCACGGTGAAAGGCACCGGCGATATCGGCCGCTGCAAGCTCGAGTACGCCGCGCGCAGCGACGACCTGCAGGAAGGCGACGCCCTCATCACCGCGGGCGGCCAGGGCTTCTTTCCGCAGGGCCTGCGCATCGGCCGGGTGACCAACGTCACGCGGAAGCCGCACGGGCTGTTCCTCGACGCCGAAGTGGTGCCGGCGGTCGACTTCTCGCGTCTCGACGAGGTGTCGGTGGTAGTCGCTGCCGAACCCACCCCGCCGCCAGCGGCGCCGGTGAACGAGCCGATCGCGGGGAGCCCGCAATGACGCTGCGGATCGTCCTCGTGATCCTGGTGTGCGTTGCGCTTGGCGTCATCGAATCGGTGGTGCCGTTCCTCTTCCATCTGACAGCGGCGCGCCCCGACCTGCTGCTGATCGTCGTCCTCTATCTGGCGCTGCACGACGACGTGGTCGAAGGCGCGGCGCTCTCGGCGGCCGCCGGTTATCTCTCCGATCTGACCTCCGCCACGCCAGCTTTCCTCTATACGTTTCTCGCCGTGCTCACGTTCGTCGTGGTGCGCCTGGGCGGGAGCGCGTTGAAGACCGAGGGCGGCGTGCAATCGGCGGCGGTCGCATTCGGCGCCTCGCTGGTGCACTCGCTCATCGCCACGCTCGTCTTCGGCTTCTTCACCGGCGCCGGTTTCCACCTCGAGATCGGGTCGCTGCTCTGGTCGGCGATCGGGACCGCCATCGCCGCGCCGATCGTCTTCTCCATCTTGCGCCGGCTCGACGCGGGTTTCCTCCACGCCGACACCGGAGGGCTGCACTGATGCTCGTCCGGAGGGATTTCGACGACATCCGCGAGATCCGGCCGCGCGCGGCGCTCGGCGCGCTGATCGTCGTTTGCGCGATGCTGGTCCTGGTCGTCCGGCTCTACCAGCTGCAGATCCTGCGCGGCGAGGACTACGTCATCCAGGCGTTCGCCAACTTCCGCAAGTCGCTCTTCGTGCCGGCCGACCGCGGCCTGATCAAGGATCGCCGCGGCCGCACGCTGGTCGACAACCGGCCCTCGTTCGACGTCTTCATGACCCCCGCCTTCTGCAAGGGCAAGGAGCGTGACGACGTCATCGGAAAGCTTCGCGAGCATTTGCAGCTCACGCCCGAGGACGTGGAGCGCATCAAGGCCGACTACCAGAAGAGCTGGCTCTCCCGCGACAAGCTGGAACGGTTCAAACCGTTCCTCGTCGAGCTCGACATCCCGCGCGACCAAGTCGACGTGCTCGAGGCGCACCGGACCGAGATGTCCTGCGTCAACCTGATTCCCACGCCGCACCGCGCCTATCGGGGAAGCGCGTCGCTGGGCCACGTGCTCGGCTACATGAGCGAAGTCACGCCGGACGAGATGGACGACCATCCCGAGTACCGGCGCGGCCAGACCATCGGGCGGCGCGGGAGCGCGCGGCGCTGGGCGCGCTGATCGTGGTTTGCGCGATGCTGGTCCTGGTCGTCCGCCTCTACCAGCTGCAGATCCTGCGCGGCGAGGACTACGTCATCCAGGCGTTCGCCAACTTCCGCAAGTCGCTCTTCGTGCCGGCCGACCGCGGCCTGATCAAGGATCGCCGCGGCCGCACGCTGGTCGACAACCGGCCCTCGTTCGACGTCTTCATGACCCCCGCCTTCTGCAAGGGCAAGGAGCGTGACGACGTCATCGGAAAGCTTCGCGAGCATTTGCAGCTCACGCCCGAGGACGTGGAGCGCATCAAGGCCGACTACCAGAAGAGCTGGCTCTCCCGCGACAAGCTGGAACGGTTCAAACCGTTCCTCGTCGAGCTCGACATCCCGCGCGACCAAGTCGACGTGCTCGAGGCGCACCGGACCGAGATGTCCTGCGTCAACCTGATTCCCACGCCGCACCGCGCCTATCGGGGAAGCGCGTCGCTGGGCCACGTGCTCGGCTACATGAGCGAAGTCTCGCCGGACGAGATGGACGACCATCCCGAGTACCGGCGCGGCCAGACCATCGGGCGGCGCGGGATCGAGCGGCGCTGGGAGCGCGAGCTGCGCGGCGCGGACGGAAAGCAGAATATCGCCGTCGACGCGAAGGGCCGCGAGCTCGACAAGGACACGCAGGAAGCGCTGATTCCCGAGGTCGAGCGGCTGGTGCCGGCGACGCCGGGGAACAATCTGGTCCTGAGTATCGATGAGCGGCTGCAGGAAGCGGCCGACGCCGCGTTCCCGGGTCGGGCCGGGGCGGTCGTGGTGATGGAAGCGAAGACCGGTTTCATCCTGGCGATGGTCTCGCGGCCTTCGTTCGATCCGAACCAGATGTCGGGACGCATCTCGCGGGCGCAGCTGCAGAAGCTCTCGGAAGATCCTTTGAAGCCGATGCTCAACCGGGTCATGAACGAGAACTACCACCCGGGCTCGACGTTCAAGGTGGTGACGTCGCTGGCGGGACTCGAGGGCGGAATCATCACGCCGGCCAGCGCCGGCTTCTGCAACGGCGGCTACACGATGGGCAACCACCGCTGGCGCTGCGACAAGCCGGAGGGCCACGGCTCGATCGATCTGAAGCGTGCGCTGCAGGTCTCGTGCGACGTCTACTACTACGCGCTCGGCGACAAGGTCGGGCTCGACGCGCTTTCGCAGACCGCGCACAACCTCGGCTACGGCCAGCCGACCGGGCTCGACCTCGGCCGCGAAATTACCGGAATCATTCCGGATTCGAAGAGCGTCGACCCCGCCTCCGGCTCTTTGCGGGCGCAGGCCATCAACGCCAGCATCGGACAGGGCGAGGTCAACGTCACGCCGCTGCAGCAGGCGGTCGCGTACGCGGCCATCGCCAACGGCGGCTCGGTGTGGGTGCCGCAGATGGTGAAGCGCATCGAGTCGCCCGACGGCAAGCTGCTGCGCGAATTCCCGCCGCAGGAGGCGCGCAAGCTGCAGCTCAAGGAAAACTCGCTCGCCGCGATTCGCGCCGGCTTGATCGCAGTCGTCAACGAGCCGGGGGGAACGGCGTACCGGAGTCGGTTGCAGGACGTGCAGTTCGCCGGCAAGACCGGCACCGCGCAGGTGATGAAGCTCGGCCAGAAGCAGAAGCTCGACGTGGCGGCGCAGACGTATTTCTCTCGCGATCACGCGTGGTTCGCCTCGTTCGCGCCGGCGCAGGATCCGGAGATCGTGGTCGTCGTCCTGAATGAGCACGGCGGCTGGGGCGCGGAAGCGGCTGCGCCGGCAGCCTCGAGGGTGGTCGAGGCCTGGTTCCGCATCAAGCGCGAGGAAGAGGCGACGCCGGTGACCGTGGTGGGGAACAAGTAATGGCCTTGGGGATGACGGAAAAAAAGCTCGATCACCTGCACTGGCCGCTGGTCCTGTGCACGCTGATCATCTGCTCGCTGGGCGTGTCGAACCTCGCCTCGGCGACCAAGAACGCGCCGATCGTGATGGCGCTGGTGCAGTTTCGCTGGATGATCGTCGGCGCGGTCGCGGTCGGTGGCCTGGCCCGGGTATCTCACCGCGCTGGGGCTGCTCGCGGGCGTAGCCTTCTTCGGCAAGAAGGTGCTCGGCGCGCGGAGATGGCTGCAACTCGGCGGCATGCAGATCCAGCCGAGCGAGTTCGTCAAGCTGGCGGTGATCGTCGTGCTGGCGCGCTGGTTCACGCGCGACGAGACCGGCTTGCGCAAAGGGTATTACGGCCTGTTCGACCTGTGGCGGCCGTTCCTTCTCATCGTCATTCCGGTCGCGCTGGTGATGAAGCAGCCCGACCTGGGCACGGCGCTGGTGACGTTCGCCATCGCGATGACGATGGTGATGTTCGCCAAGGTGAAGTGGCGCGACCTGATCATCATGTTTTCGATCGGCGCGTTCGGCTCGGTGATGGCCTGGAAGCGCTTCCTGAAGGACTACCAGAAGCAGCGCGTGCTCACGTTCCTGAACCCGGAGGCGTTCGCGAAGGGCGCCGGGTACCACGCGATCCAGAGCGTGATCGCGGTCGGCTCGGGACAGTGGAGCGGCAAGGGCTGGGGTGAAGGCACGCAGAACCAGCTCGCGTTCCTGCCCGAGCAGCATACCGACTTCATCTTCTCGGTCTGGGCCGAGGAGCACGGCTTCATGGGCGGGGTGATCCTGATCGCTTTGTACGCCTTCCTCGTTCTTGCCGCACTCGACGTCGCTGCCAACGCCCGCGACAAGTTCGGCAGCTTCCTCGCCCTCGGCATCTCGGCGCTCTTCTTCTGGCACGCCTTCATCAACATCGGGATGGTGACGGGCGTGATGCCGGTGGTCGGCGTGCCGCTGCCGCTTTTC
>VBLM01000218.1:19795-22190 GCA_005879095.1 Deltaproteobacteria bacterium | reverse complement strand
AAGACCCTGCGATTTCCTTAGGATCCTCGGCAGGTGGCTTCGAGGCTGGTTCCACGAATCTCCCCGCGGATTCTCTAGCTTCATGTGCCCACGATGTGCCACGGTCGGGTCGGAGTGCCCGGCGTCCGTTGCTCGACGTCGCGCAAGTCGCTGCGCTGCTCGGCTGCTCGACCGACCGCGTCTACCTTATGTGCGAGCAGGGAAAGTTGCCGCACTCGCGCAATCTCCACAACGGCATCAGGTTCGACTGCAGGGCACTCGGCCGCATCCTGCGCTCCGCGATTACGCCGAGCGCATAACGGCGGGCACCCTTTGCGGGGCTGTTTGCATGCTTCGAGGGCCCTAGCCTAGGCTAGTCCGCCTTTTTCCGCGCTTCATTTTGACGAAGGACGACTTCCACGGCGCATTCAACGCGCGACCGTCATCGCGACAGCAAGACCGTCTGGATGACACACTCTGGTCTGCGTACAACTGGGATCTGTCCGACGGCACCTCAAAGGTGCTGGGCGCGATCATCTCGCTCTGAGAACGACGCGCGCGACCAACGGCCTCAAGCCAAGGCGAGGATGAGCACGCCGGCTCGCGTGCGAAACGTGTGCGAACTGCATTGGCCGTTCAGGAAATCTTCCACGATGACCCGTGACGCCCGACAGGGCGATCGTGCGGTGCGCGAAGAGCAGAGCTCGATGACGCAATGCACCGATCCGGCATCATCGCACGTCTTGGTGACGCCTGAATCGTGGTGCTAGTGTCGCCGGGCTGATAGGGGGAGGTGGTCTTCGTGGCAGTCCAATCGGCCACGTTTGCGGAATCGACGCGGACCTCGGTCGCCGAGTTCTTGTCGACGATGCCGTGGTTCGCCACCCTGGATTCGCTCGAACGCCGTCGCCTGGTCTCCGAGACGGTGCTGAAGACCGTGCCGGCTGGCGGCTGCCTGGCGCGGCAAGGCGATCCGCCGACATTCTGGTACGGCGTCATCGACGGGCTGCTCAAGCTCTGCTGGAACGAACGCGACGGCCGCTCGCTGACCTTCACCGGCGTCTGCGCCGGCAGCTGGTTCGGAGAGGGAACAGTCGTGAAGAGCGAGCCTCGGCGCTACGACGTCATCGCGCTGCGCGATACGCGCGTCGCGTGCATGCCGGCGGCGCTGTTCAACCGGCTGCTGCAGACGAGCTTCGCATTCAATCACTTCGTCATCGAGCTGCTGAACGACCGCGCCGGCCAATTCATCGGCCGATTCGTGTCGCAGGTGATGCTCAACGTCGACGCGCAGGTTGCCCACGCGCTGGCGGGCCTGTTCCATCCGCGGCTGTATCCCGGCATGGAACCGCGCCTGCGAATCTCGCAGGAGGAGGTCGCGCACCTCTCGGGCATCTCCCGGCCTCGCTGCAACGAGGCCCTCCGCCGGCTGAAGGAGGCGGGGTTCCTGCGGACCGAATACGGCGTGATCACCATTGTCGACCTGCAAGGGTTGAAGCAGTTCCAGGGCTGAATCGCGCCCTGCGGCGAATTGTCGCTGCGGCGACAGACAGCCCCCCACCGACCTGCGTAGATCCACCGACGCTGGCGCTCCGCCAGGCTTCGCGAAAGTGCTTTTGACATCCGAGAACTTCACCCCGGAGGAACCCCATGGACCAGGTGCGCTTCACAGGTCAGCGCCGCTCTGCAGCGGCGCTCGTTCCAGCGCTCGTGTTCTTGCTGGCCCTTCCCGCGTTTGCCGACCGCGACGATGCCGCTCAGTTGTCGATTTCGGCGGTCTCGACGCGCGCCGAATATGCGACCGGAGGCGACATCCTGTTGCGGGTCGCCGTCCCGCGAGGCGTGTCGTTCAGCGACGTCGAAGTTGGGCTGAATGGCGACGATGTGACCGCCGCATTCCTGCCGGATGCGACAGGCGACGCCCTCATCGGACTGGTTTCCGGACTGCGCGATGGAGACAACATGCTGACGGCCAGCACGCGGCGGACGAAGCCTTCGCACAACGCGCGGCTCGTGGTCCGCAACTTCCCCAGCTTCGGTCCCGTCTTCCACGGCCCGCACCAGCAGCCATGGATCTGCGAGACGGCCGCCTCGGGGCTGGGAGCACCGCCCGCCTCGGGCCCCTGCGTCGCCCCGACGATCTACCAGTGGTTCTACCGGGCGTCGAACAACAACGTTCAAACGTTCAAGCCCCTGACGTCACTGACGCAGCCGTTTCCCGCCGACCTGGTGAAGACGACTACCATCGATGGGCAGGTCGTCGACTACATCGTTCGCGTGGAGTCGGGCACCATCGATGAGTCGATCTATCGAATCGCGATCATCGACGATCCGAGCAATCCGATCCACAATCCGTGGTCTGTGGGCGGGAAGAAGCCCGGCCCCGGATGGAATGGGAAGTTGAGCTTCCCATACG
>VBLM01000218.1:5576-19761 GCA_005879095.1 Deltaproteobacteria bacterium | reverse complement strand
ACCCGGAACACCCTCGGCAACGGCTGCGACTTCGTCGTCTCCGCGGAGACCACGATGATGATCAAGGAGCACTTCGCCGAGCAGTATGGAGTGCCACGATTCACCATCGGCTCGGGCGGTTCCGGCGGATCGATGCAGCAGCACTTCATCGCCCAGAATTATCCCGGGCTTCTCGATGCGATCACGCCTGCGATCTCGTATTCGGACCTGGTCTCGATCCTGCCCGATGTCACCGATTGCGGCCTGCTCAACAACTACTTCGATCACACGAGCAATCCAGCCAACTGGCCGGCGTCGCGCCGCTCCAAGGTGGACGGGTACCCGGTCGCGACCACCGGTATTCCCAGGACGACCTGCGTGACCTGGAACGGTTTCGCCCACACCTGGGTGAGCCCGTTCAATGGCTTCGATGCCGTCGTTCCGCTGGCGGCGCGCTACGATCCGACGACGAACCCCACCGGCGCCCGCGGCTCGTTCACCGACGGCATGATCAACGTCTTCGGTGCCGACCCACAGACCGGTTTCGCGCGGACGGTGTTCGACAATGTCGGCGTCCAGTACGGGTTGAATGCGCTCAAAGCCGGGGCCATCACCGTCGACGAGTTCCTCGACTTGAACGAAAAGATCGGCGGCCTCGACGTCGATGGCAACTACATCCCCGACCGCAGCGAGGCGAATCTGCAGGGACTGGAAAGGGCGTACCGGGACGGCGTCGTCACGTCGGGACAGAACCTCACCCTGCCGATTATCGATACCCGCATCTACACCGAGGCTGGCGTCGACATCCATACCCGCATCCGGACGTTTGCGAAGCTCGATCGACTGATGAAGGCGAACGGGACCATCGCCAACGAGGTGAACTGGCTGACGCCGGTCACGGCGCCGACCGGGGTGAACCTGGCCCAGCTCGCTCTGCGGGCGCACAACGAATGGCTCGAGAACATCGCAGCCGACGTCGGGCGCGGGTCGTACGCTGAAAAGGTCATCCGCAATAAGCCGGCCTTGGTCAAGGACGCGTGCTGGGAGGCCAACGGGACGAAGCACGAGGAGACGTTCACGCGAAGCGGCCCCAGCGTTTGCAACACGCTGTTCCCGATCAATTCGACGGTGCGCATCGAGGCGGGCGCGGCCGTTGCCGGCGACGTCATGAAATGCCGCCTCAAGAATTTCGAATCGAGCGACTACGCAGTCGCTTTCACGGCAGCGCAAACCGACCGACTGCACGCCATCTTCCCCTCAGGCGTCTGCGACTGGTCCCGGCGCGGTGTCAAGCAGAAGCCGATCTCCGGCATTTGGCTGGACTACTCGCAGCGCGGAGGTGAGGACGACGACCAGGGCGACGAGGACTGAAGGCAACGTCGCCCCGGCTGTAGTTTTTGACTGAAGTCCGACCCGTCGCGTAAAGGTGTCGTCGTTCGAATCGGAAGGCCACGTACTCGAGCTCTCATCACATCGGCGTCGTCAACGGGGAAAATCATGAAGCTCCTCGGAAGAGGAATATCAGTGCTCTTGTTTGCGGCGGCTGCTCTCTGGTCGCGCTCCGCAGCAGCGGCCTCCTGCGAGAGTCTCGCGAGCCTGCACCTACCGGACACCACCATCACCGTCGCCGCGCTGGTCGCGGCGGGGGCCTTCGATCCGCCTGGCCCCACACCGCCCATCGACACGTCGGCATGCCGCGTGGCGGGAATCATCAAGCCGACCAGCGATTCGAGCATCGTGTTCGAAGTCTGGATGCCGGCGGCCGGATGGAACGGAAAGTTCCTCTCGGCCGGCGAAGGCGGCTATGCCGGCGCCGTCAACTACGGCGGCATCGCCAACGCGCTGCGACGCGGCTACGCGGGCGGCTCGACGGATACCGGACATCCCGTCGGGACCGCCGACTTCGCGCCCGGGCATCCCGAGAAGGTCACCGACTTCGGCTGGCGCGCGAAACACCTCCAAGCGGCGCGCTCCAAGGACATCATCCGCGCGTTCTACGGTCGGCGGATTGCGCATTCGTACTTCAGCTCCTGCTCGAACGGCGGACGGCAGGCGCTGATGGAGATCCAGCGTTTTCCCGAGGACTATGACGGAGTCCTGGTCGGCGCCCCCGCCCATGACTGGACGCATCTCTTTGCCGGCTTCATCTGGAACGAGCAGGCGTTGTTCAACACGGCCGGCGCCTATCTCACAGCCAGCAAGCTGGCCGCGATCCAGGCGGCGACGCTCGCGACCTGCGACGCCCTCGACAGCGTCAAAAACGACGGCGTCGTGGAGGATCCGCGCCGATGCACGTTCGACCCGGCGAGCATCGCCTGTCCGGCCGCAACCGATGGGCCGAGCTGCCTGACGCCGGCACAGGTGACGGCGGCCCGGAAGATCATGGGCGGTGCGCGCAATCCGCGCACCGGAGATCAGATCTTCCCCGGCTGGTTCGCGAGCGCGGCGGCAGCGCCGGGCGCCTGGGGGGCGTGGATCACCGGTCCCGCCGTTCCAGGTGCATCGATCCAGGCATTTTTCGGGAACGGTTACTTCGGCCGTTTCATTCACGAGATCCCGCCACCCGGCGTATGGGACTTCTCCACCTTCAACTTCGATACCGACATGGCGAGCGCCGACGCAAAACCGGTTGGCGGCGCCCTGACGATGAACGCGATCGACCCCGAGCTCGGCGACTTCCGGCGTGCCAACCGCCAGGGAAAGATCATCCAGTGGCACGGATGGGAGGATCCGGCGATCTCCGCGCTCAGCTCCGTCGACTACTACAACGAGGTGGTGGCCGCGAACCCCGACGCCCGCGAGTTCTATCGCCTCTTCATGGCGCCGGGGATGCTGCACTGCGGTGGCGGGCCGGGCCCGAATTCGTTCGGTCAGTCCCTCCCCCAGGCCAGGCCGCTCGACCCCTCGGCGCAGAACGACATCTTGAGCGCGCTCGAGCGCTGGGTGGAGGAAGGCGTCCCGCCGAAGCGCATCGTCGCGGTGAAGTACGTCAACGACCAGCCCGCGCAGGGCATCGTGCGTACCCGGCCGCTGTGCGCATACCCCCGGACTGCGGTCTACCGCGGATCCGGGAGCACGGACGACGCAGCGAACTTCGATTGCCGCAAGCCCGAGCACAACGGCGGTGACGATGGGGATGACGACTGAGGTCAATCGCGGAGGCGGCGAACTCCTCGCGGGTTCGCCGCCTCTGGTCCCTAGCGGCCCTTGGCGGTATCGCCGCGCAAGACCATGCACGTGCTGGTCACGAAGGCCACGAGCGAATTCTTCTCGTCCCGGATGTCGCATTCGAGAAACGCGACCGTGCGGCCACCCTTCTTCACCTGCGCGCGCGCGGTCAGCCGGCCGGTCCAGATCGGCTTGAGAAAGTTGATCTTGAGCTCGAGCGTGGTGAACGATTCGCCGGCCTCGAGAGTGCTGTAGCAGGCGGCGCCCATCGCCAGATCGGCGAGGTCGCACAGGACGCCGCCGTGGAGCGTGCCCATCGGATTGGCATGCCGGCCCTCCGCGTCCAGTTCAAGGACCGCCTTTCCTTCGTCGAAGGAAACCGCGCGGATGCCGACAAGCTGCGCGATTGGCGGCGCGAACTTGCTCGGGTCCTGCGCCCTCATCCTCTCGAAATTCTTTCCGCTCATGGGTCCACCAGCGCGGCCATCTACTCGTCGAGCTCGCGAGCCACTTCGTCGATGCCGGGATCCTCGAACTGACCGAAGAGCGTCGAGGGCCGGTCGTACTCGAGAGAGGTGCCGCCCTCGTCGCCGGCCACCAGCAGGCTGAGCGGCGCGTAGAGGCCGGTGCCGATCCCGTGCTGCGTCATCCGCGCCGCCGTCAACGGATGGCCGATCAGGAAGCGCACGGCCAACGCGGGCTTCCCCTGCGCGCGCAGGATCGCACCGTGATCGAGGGCCGCGAAGCGCATCAACCCGCTGCGTCCCGCCATCGCGGCGATGGCACCCAGCACCTCACCGGGCGCCTTCGCCTGTAGGGCCCCTGCATCGAACACTCCGATCTCCGCTTCGATGCCTCGCACGACCTCCGCGAAAGGCCGCGCCGTGTGGACGCGAATGTGCTCCACCGCAATCATCCGGCTCGTGCGCGTGGTCGTCCCCATCCTCATTCTCCTTTCGCGCTGTGGATCGCCGTACATGAGCGATGCACGTCGCCGGAAGACGATGCTCCCGAATCCGGACGGCGGGGCCGGCATCTTCTCATTTAGATGGCGTCCGCCATCTAAAACAGGGAGCAGACATGCCGAAGCCAGTCGCAGTCGTGACAGGGGTCTCGTCCGGGATCGGAAACGCGACCGCCGCGGCGCTGGTCGCAGCCGGATATCGCGTCTTCGGGACGGCCAGGTCCGCGGCGGGCGCCGTGCCCGCGGGGGTGGAGCGGGTGCTGCTGGACGTGCGGGACGCCGCATCGATCGAGGCGGCCGTCCGCGAGGTGCTGGCCAGGGCCGGCCGGATCGACCTCCTGGTCAACAACGCCGGAGGCGCGGTGAATGGCGCGGTCGAAGAGACCTCGCTGGATCAGGCGCACGACCTGTTCGAGGTGAACTTCTTCGGGGCCGCCCGCATGACGCAGGCGGTGCTGCCGGCGATGCGGGCGCAGAGGAGCGGACGCATCGTCTTCATCAGCAGCGTCCTGGGCTTCTTGCCCGGCCCGTTCATGGGGTTCTACGCGGCCTCCAAGCATGCGCTGGAGGGACTGGCCGAGTCGCTCGATCACGAGACCCGCACGCTGGGCGTTCGCGCCGCGCTGGTCGAGCCCTCGTGGATGCGCACCAGCATCGAAAGCAGCAGCGTGTCCGCGGCCAGGCCGGTCGAGGACTACGCGGCGGCCAGGGACCGCGCGCGAGAGGGCGTGCGCGCCAACGTCAGCGCCGGCGACGATCCATCGCTGGTGGCCGAGGCGGTGCTGCAAGCGGCGACGGCGGCGAAGCCCCGCTTGCGTTACCCGGTGGGCAAGCGCGCCGGCCTGTTGGCGCGGCTGCGCCGGTTCATGCCGGCGGGCGTTTTCGACGGCGCTCTCCGCAAGTCGTTCCAACTCGACTCAGCAGGCGGGCCGCGTGCGCCGGTCGCGTGAGGAAGCAGCCCGCACCCGCCGGACTGCGGTCGCGGCGGCCTCGCGGCTCTTTCGCGAGCGCGGCATCGAGGCGGCCTCTGTCAGCGAAGTGATGGCGAGCCTGGGCATGACGGACGGCGGCTTCTACCGCCATTTCGAGAGCAAGGAGGCGCTGGCCGCGGAAGCGTGCGCGGCGGCGTTCGCGGAATCGGGGCTGGCCCGCGAGTCGTCCGCGTCGGCCAAGGCGGTGCTGCGCGGCTACTTGAGCGAGGCGCACCGCGACGCCCCGGGCGCGGGATGCCCGCTGCCCGCGCTCGCCTCGGACATGGCGCGCCAGCCTGCGGCGGTGCGGCAGACGTACACTGACGGCGTTCGCAGCGCGCTCGCGCGCATCGGGCAGCTCGTGCCCGGCGCGAGGCGGGAAGCACGGTTTGCGCTCCTGGCCGGGATGGTGGGCGAGCTGGCGCTGGCGCGGGCGGTCGACGACGAGGGACTGAGCGCGGCCATTCTCCGCGGAACGCGCGGTTTCTGGACCCGCTCGCTGGAACCCCCAAAGACGTAATTGCACCGCACACCGACATGACGTTCTTTTGCGTCGTGAACCTGTTGCCCTTCTAGAAATGCCATGTTTCGCCGCCGGCACGAGGCGTCGTTCGCGATGATGTCGGCAGGTGCGGGGCGCAGCCGTCGGAGCAATTCCTGAGTGCAGCGCAAGACGATTATGCGCGAAGCATGAGGAACAGCGTTCGTCGGTCAAGGCGCTTGAGAATAGTCCGAGAGACGTGCTGGCATTTATTCAAAGACACTGCACGACTGAATGACTGTTCATGTGCCCGGCATGTGCCCAGCCCTGCACTCAGGCCTCAAACGCGATTCGTGAGTCGAATGATTCTCGCGGCTTGCGCGATTCGATCGAACCCCCGACCGTCGCCTTCGCTGAACTACGGCAGCAAAAAGCCCGGACCCCATAACTTCTCGGAATCCGGGCAATTTGGAGCGGAACACCGGGTTCGAACCGGCGACCTTCGCCTTGGCAACGAGGCCGCTGGGCTGAGCGCAGGCACTGAGCGATCGCGACCGCCTCGTCTCCGGCGAGCGCATCGCACTGCGCGTACACGTTTCGATCGGTCCGGGCAATGGGCTCGCTCGCGTGCGGAGGATCACTGCGTCAGCTGCGCAGTGTCCACCGCCACCAGACGTCGCTTGCGCTCTTCAGCGCACTGGCCGCCCTCGTTCTACCAGACTTCAATCGCTCTCGCGATCCATCTGCGATCGATGAGATCCCCGAGGCCGCGACTACCGCCCCCGTTTTGCGTGCCGATTTCGCGTCTAAGCTTGTCCGAATGACGGTCGTACAGCGCCGCGGCAGCCAGCGGGTCAAAGATATTCATGGCCGATCCCTTTCCCGTCAGGATAGGCCGAGCCGTTGGTGCGCGCCATTCCATCTTGATCGGCTCAATGAAGCGCGGGGTTGGACACGACGAAGGAGGCGCGCACGTGTCTGGACATGGTAGTTCAGGCACGACCTCGACTCAGGCGGCCCGCTCCGGTCTTCCGCGGTCGTAGTTTCGCTCAACCTCCCAAGTGCAAGCGCGCCCAGGAAGAGACCGAAGTCGCGCAGCGCCACGTCGTAGTAGCCACCGACGAGGAGGAGATCGAGGATGATGCCGGCCAGCCAGGCCGCGACGACGTAGGCTCCAATTCGGGGCTTCAAGGCGACGACGAGCCCGGCGATGATCTCGACGACACCCACGGCGCGCATGGTCGCAGCCGCGCTCAGCGGCGAGAGGCTCAGGTAGGAAGGAGCGAGATACTTGTCCCAGGTGGTCAGGAGGTTGAGGAACTTGTCTGCACGCATGAGGATCGGCGCCGCTACGAACCCCAGTGCAGGATCTGGAAGGCTTGCCAGGCAGGCGCTCTCGCTCCTCCGATGCTCCGGTCGCTCGATACAGTCATGTCGCTACTTGCTGCACTGATCGTGATGACCTGTCTCCAAACGAGCGCGAGCGCGCCGGCTTGGCGCGGCAGTTCTCGTCTCTACCGGAATAGAGTCGTTTGAGGCCAGATGCTTACTGTCCAGAATCTTTTTCTTCAGCAGATGGCGGATGGCTTGACTGAGTCGAGAAAAGGACCGCATCTCGCTTGAGCCCGAGTCGAGCATGATGCAGAAGTTTAGACTGTTCTGGACGAACCGAGGTGTCGGATGTCTTCGAGTGCCGTTCCAACGTGGCTGGCTTGGCTGCGCCCCCCTCGAGGCATGATCGCACTCACTGCAGTCGTGGTGACAAGCTTTGTCGGCAGCATCATCTATGCGGGTCGCGTGGCTTCCGCGATTGACGGAATGGCTTACGACATCGGGGAGAACGCCGTTCCCAGCGTCCAGTACCTTTCCGCCGCCCGCACCCAACTGTTCAGCATGGTCGCCACGCTTGCAGGCGCTTTCTTCGATCCGGCCCGGCGCTCGGAAATCCGCCCTGCGATCGAGCAGGCGCACCTGCGATTGCACCAAAAGCTGGACGCATACCTGGCCCTCCCCTTCTTCCAGGGCGAGCACGAACGCTACGCGGCAACCAACCAGGCTATCCAGGACGCTGAAATTGCCATCAATCATGTGGTCGATCGCCTGGAGCACGCGGACCTTGCTGGCGCCGAGGCCGTTCGATACGGCGAGATGTCGGAGGCTGTGCGTCGCGCCGACGTGGCTCTGGAGGGGACCGTATCCTTCGATGCCGTACAGGGCACGCATCTGAGCGAGTCCATCCAAGCTCTCCGAAGGCGTGCCCAGCGGACGCTGTGGTTCCTGGGAGTGCTCGACGTTGTCCTCGCTTTCTCGCTCATGGAGGTCGCGCGGCGCGCATCGCGCGAATACCTGCGGCTCCGGGACGTGCAGGAAGAAGCGGAGCGCGAGATGTCACGAAAGTTGAGTGCCACCGTTGAGGCAACGGTTCGCGTTGCCGGAAAGATCTCCGAGTCCGCGCATCTGACTGCGGTCGCACAAGTCATCGTCGATGAGGCTCGGTCGATACTGCGCTCAGATTACGCCGCGCTTGGACTGGGAACGGATCCCGACCAGCCATTCGATCCCTGGGTGTTTTCAGGCATGGATGACAATGTCCTGCAGATCATCGGGCGCACGCCGCGCCCCGTCGGCGTTCTGGGAGCAGTTCAACGAAGCGGAGAATCCTTGCGTCTCGACGACGTTGCCTCCAGCGCGCTTTTCCTCGGGATGCCTCCGAGTCATCCAAAAATGGGACCGTTCCTCGGAGTTCCCATTCGGCACGCAGGTCAAAACATCGGCAATCTCTATCTCGCGAGAAGACCTGGAGAAGCGCATTTCTCCGAGCAGGACGAACGTGTGGCGCGGCTGCTATCCGCTTCCGCAGCACCGGCCCTGCAGAACACCGAGCTCAACACCGCGCTTCGACACGCGGTCGACGATCGAGAGGAACTGCTTGCGATCGTCTCGCACGACCTCCGCAATCCGCTCAACGCAATCAAGCTCGCGGGCGATACCTTGGCCATGGCTGAGAGCAAAGGGATCTCGCCAGCGATTAAGTCGCGCTGCATCGAAGGAGTGCGCCGGAGCACGCGCCGGATGTCGCGACTCATTGAAGACCTATTGACCGCGGCCAAGGCGGAGAAGGGACGTCTCGTCATGGACTTCCGTCCCGAGGATGTCTCGGCGATCGTGGATGAGGCGGTGCAAGAATTGGCCTGGTCGGCGCGTGAGCATTCCGTGGCACTCGATGGTCGAGTGACCGAGGGACTTCCGCCGGCCCTTTGCGATCGCGAACGGATCCTTCAAGTGCTAGCCAACCTGGTCGGCAACGCGGTGAAGTTCACGCCATCGGGAGGCAGAATCTCGGTGGAGGTCTCTCTTCACAATGAATTCCTCCGCTTCTCGGTATCAGACACGGGCCCTGGAATTGGAAAAGAGCAGCTCGGTCATGTCTTCGAGCGGTACTGGCAGAAAACGGAGGATCGGCGTCGCGGGAACGGCCTCGGTCTCTACATCGCCAAGGAAATCGTGGAATCGCATCGAGGAAAGATCTGGGTCGAGAGCCAAGTCGGCCAGGGCAGCACCTTCTTCTTCACCATCCCCGCATCCGCCCCGACGCCAGATCATGCGCGCGATCGACGCTCGTTGGCGGTGACGTAGGCGTAACCCCGCGGCGTTGCGGGTCAGACAAGAGGGCGTGAAGCTCGAGGGTCGGCAGCGGTTCGACCTCGGATGAGCGCAGCACGAAGGAATCCTGTGGCTACCGCGTGCCAGACTTCCGAGTTCCGAACCCGCGCGCGTCCCCTTTTCGAGGCAACGCTTTCGGTTATCGAGTCAGCATGTCGAGTGCTCCCGCGGCTCTAGGTGATCAAAGAACCGCCGTTGCAACGCGAATTGAACGCAGCTGAGGTCCAACTGAGGTCCAGATACCAGGGCGGTGCGCTCGAGGTGATCCACCAGGAGGGCCCTCGCTTCTCGCGCGTAGTCGCGGCAGCTCGGGCGCTCTCAACACAGCCCGTTCCGCTCCGCAGCCGGCGCGCGCTTCAGCGACCGAATTCTTGGACAAGATCTGGACAAGGTCGAACTTGGATGTGAGCGCCACGCATGCAAGACTCGAGCACGACGTTGGAATTTCACTGAGCGACGAGCGGCGACCTTCGGGTTGAAACCACGATGGACCAAAGCGATGGCCCCATCGCTAACTACCGATGGGGCCGAGGGAATTGGTTGCGGGGGCAGGATTTGAACCTGCGACCTTCGGGTTATGAGGACGATTCCACCCAACCGGCAGACGGGCGTCGTTCCTCATCTTTTCAGTCGTATCGAGGAGATGGACGAACAGCGGAGTCCACAGCAGTCCACGTGGGGGTCCACAAGTCCCCTCGAGTTTGGACAAGATCTGGTCAAAGTCGGCGGACGGCTCAGGCGCTGTGCCCGTGTGGCGTAACCGTGGGCTCCCGCGGTTACAACCACGCCGCTCTTCGACCGCCTCGCCGGCCCTGTATGAAAAGAGCCGTCCGATAGTGACTGTCGCGGAGTCTGGGACGCGCGTGGCTGGTATCCACGTTGTCGAGCAAGCGGTCGTCGCCGGTATGCATGCGACTGTGCTCCGAGCCGATGACCCGGCCGCGCTGCAGGCCAGGATTTCCTCCTGCTCGTTGCTCGCCAACGACGCCGGACTCTTTGCTCCTGACGCGGTCGGCTTTGGCGCCCGAACCACCACGGTCAGCGTCGCCGAGGCTGTCCCGGATCGCGCCGTCAGCTTGGCGGTTCCGGGCGTGTATCCTGCGTAGACGGTATTCCAAGAAGCAGCGGCGGTGTTGGGGTTCGTCGTTTCCCATCGGAAGTTCGGAGGAGCCAGATTTTGGTCGTCCCCCACTACCGACACTTGCGTTCTACTCCCCATCTGCAGTTCCAGTCGATCCGGCAAAATGCGGAGCTGATGAACGGCATTGACGACGACGTGCAGCACTGCGCCTTGAGAACCCCGAACAACCGCAGCCCCGTTCTTATGCGCAATGAGGTTGGCCGCTGCATCGATGCTAACGATGTCGCTCGCTGAGGACGACAACAGGTCAAATGTAAGCGTGCTGCCCACGCTTGTGGGCGGCGCAAAGATACTTCGATATCGATAAAACGTCTACCGAACGGAGTGTTCTTGTAAACTTCGGTTGCGACCTCACGTCCCTCGGCGCGAAGCGCGCCAGCGATCTCATCCCGAAACATATTGCCTGCGAGTCTATTTAGTTGGACCTGTGCAACACCCTTACTACCTCCTGCCACTACCGCCCCCGCGGAACTCAACGCTCCAGTGACGAGACCTTTGATAGCCCCGAAGGCTCCGAGGACCAGTCCACTCGTCTTTCAGAGAACTCGCCGTCCGAACGAGTCGTATCCGAAGGCCATGGTCGCTGCCGATCCCATCATCGCCGTCAGGCGCCCCGCCAGGACACCGCTGTTTGGTGGAGCATAGCGATCGCTCTCCTGCCCGGCGTACGGAGTATCGTACTGCAGCGTCGTCGTGTCGACGACTTCGTTCCTCGTCGAGCAATTGCTCGCGATGTCGTTTCGGTGCTTGTCGATCTCGACAAGCCGACCGAGCGGGCCGATGGTGTACGTCGTCCATACCGCGTTGTCGTCGGCGCTCGTGTTCGTCGCGTTCTGGATGACTTGTGAGACTTCTCCGGTCGGGAAGTACGAGTACCACCGCTTACCGCCGGCGCCCGTGTCCTCCATCGTGAGACGGCCACGCAGGTCGTAGGACCACGCCGTCGTCACCGTCGCCGCTGCGGAATGCGGTGTTCCGGCCCAGCGAACCTGCTGGATGGGCCGTGAAAGAAGATCGTAATCCGTTTCTTCGAACGTCTGCCCGCTGGGGCTCTTCTGATAGCGAAGGCGGCTCGCTGCATCGAAGTACCGGCGAAGCACAGCTCCAGAGGTCTGATTGAAGTCTGCGATCACGTCGACGGTGAAGTACGTCCGCGAGTCGAGACTCGAATCCGTGCCATAGGCGATCGTCGTGGCGCGGCGGTACCCGGAATTCTCGGCGTCACTGCCTATGCATTGGGCCGAAACGCCGGGAGCGGATGGAATAGAGCCGGATACCGCATTTGCACTATCGTGCCGGTCACGGGAGGCGAGTTCGAAGGTCCACGAAGGGTACGTGACGCCACGGGGCGCCGCGATGCTGGATCCGATCGTCGCCCGCTACACCGCGGCAGGCTGCAAGATCGGCTACTGCCCGTCACCGGACGGTCTGCGCCAGGGATTCCGCCGGTAGCCGAGCTGCGGCGGAATGTAGACTACATATACAAGCCGCCGTTGACGCGGAGGACTTCGCCGGTGACGAAGGCGGAGCGGTCGGAGGCGAGGAAGGCGATCGCTTCGGCGACTTCGCGGGCGGTGCCGGCGCGGCCGAGCGCGGCGCCCTCGGCCATCGCTTTCTTGGCGGCGCCGGGCAGCTCCTTGGTCATGTCGGTCTCGATGACCGAAGATGGGATGAAGCGGCTGGCCGCCACCAGGCGTGGTGGCCGAAGCCCCGCAATGGTGCACGCGGTCGTGTGCTTCGGGGACCGTGCTGGCTTCGATCGACCCGCAGCTCCTCGGCATCCCTCCCGACGCGCTGGCCGTCTCGGCCGAGCCGCGGGCGGGAGCCCGACCGGGCGACCCACGGGAGACATCGTGCTGGTGGGCGCATTGCCCAGGACGTGAGGTCGACTTTGACCAGATCTCGTCCGATGGACATAGACTCAGGCGGATCCATGAGCCTCGCCGGGCATCAAGAGCCAAAGCTCGATTCGAGCGGCCAAGAGGAGCGCCCCATGACGAAACCGCATCACGTTCCCATGATCGGTGTCCTGTTGATCGGAGTGCTTTGTCCCGCAGCACCTGTGTCGGCGCAGCAGCGGCCGGCCATCGCCGACCAGATTGCCAGGACCTATGGTCTCGACTCGTTCGGTCAAGTCGACGCGATCCGCTACACGTTCAACATCGATGCGGGCCCGCTGAAGCTCGCCCGCTCGTGGGTCTGGGAGCCGAAGACGGACCAGATCTCGTACGAGGGGAAGGACAAGGCCGGCAACCGGGTCAAGGTCACCTACTCGCGCTCCCAGCTTGCAAGCCAGAGCGCGGTCGTGAAGGAGCAGGTCGATCCCGGCTTCACCAACGATCAGTACTGGCTTCTGTTCCCGTTTCATCTCGTCTGGGATACCGGCGCTGCGGTGCAGGATGCCGGCATGCAGAAACTGCCGCTGGGGAAAGGCTCCGCGAAGAAGGTCACGGTGACGTATCCCTCCGGCGGATATACGCCTGGTGACACGTGGGGCCTTTACGTCGGCAAGGACGGCCGGATCCGGGAGCTCGAGTTTCACCACGGGGGAACCGCAAAGCCGAGTCTCGTCCTTGCCACCTGGGCTGGCTACAAGAAGGCTGGACCGCTGCTCGTCTCGACGGATCACCGCGGAACGGCCGACGGCAACCCGGTCCACATTTTCTTCTCGAATGTCGCCGTCAAGCTGGCGGGGTCGAGTACCTGGACGGACGCGAAGTGAGCTGCACGCAGCGTTTCGCGCTCGGGATCGGTCTGACGAACGAGTGCAATCTGTCGTGCGCGTTCTGCCGCCTGCCGGTCCAGTCGGTGAATCTCGGCACCGGCGAGAACGGCATGCACCCGCAGTTTCGCGAGATGCTGGCGCTTCTGCGCAGCCGCGACGTCAAGCTGACGATGACCTCGAACGGCCTGAGCGTGGCGCTCCTGAGCGACGAGGAAGTTCGCGCGTTCCACGATCTGGAATTTTCGCTCGACTACCCGACCCGCGAGGAGCAGGACGCGCAGCGCGGCCCGGGCAACTGGGATCTGGTGCACGCACAAGCGGACCGCTGCCGCCGGCTCGGAGTACCGGTCACGATCATCGCGGTGATGATGCGGACGAATTTCCGGCGGCTCGCCGAGATCGCTGGCATCGCCGGGCAGTACGGGGCGCCCCTGCGCGTGAACGTCTGCCAGTCGGTGCGCACCGACGCTTTCGCGCTCACCTACGAGCAGTACTGGGAAGGGTTCGAGCTGCTCTTTTCCGAGACCGACGTGCTCGCGGTCGGCGAGCCGCTCGTGCGGGCCATGCTCGGGCTGCCGCGCGGAGAAGGCGGATGCGGCGCCGGGACGGTTCGGGTCACGCCGCGCGCGACCGTGCAGCCGTGCGTGTACTGGCCTGGACTGGGGGAACCGCTGTCGCTGCTCCTCGAGGTCGGCGCGGACGTGGTCGAGACGCCGCCGTTTCGCGCCGTTCGCTCAGTGCCTCCGGCGTGCGAGCCGTGCGAGCTGCGCGAAGCGTGCGGAGGAGGATGCGCCGGCCGCCGGCAGCTCGACAGGGCGCTCGATCGACCGGATCGCTATTGCCCCATCGTGCGCGGCGAACGGCGACGGCTGCCGCTGCGCCTCGCGCCGGGCCGCGATCTGCCGAAGGCCGGCAGCGCCTGCACGACGATCGTCATGGCGCGCTCGTCGCCGGTGACGAACTGAGCTGCGGGCGGTTTCTTCGCCAGAGCCACAGGGCGGCGCCGAGGAGCGCTCCATACTCGACGTAAAGCGCCCACGCGGGCACCGCCCAGACCACGCCCACGAACTGCCACACGACGTACGTGCCGAGG
>VBLM01000218.1:0-5506 GCA_005879095.1 Deltaproteobacteria bacterium | reverse complement strand
AGCGGCATCGTCTCCGCCGTGACGAGGAACGGAGCGAGCCAGACGAGATACCAGGGATAGATCATCGGCGCGCAGAGGAGCGCTGCCGCCATCGGCCATGCCCAGGCTCGAGGCGACGCGAGCGGCAGCCGGCGTCGCGCCCACGCAGCCACCGCGAGACCGGCCGCGATCGCGAACGCGGTGGCGACCGAAGGACCTGCGAGCAATGCGACTTTCGAGAAGATCGGCCCGTTGAAGCGAAAACGATCGATCACTTCCGGCACGGATCCGATCGGCAGGTGGCGGTGGTCCCAGAAGGGCAGATAGAGCGCCACCAGCACGGTGAGCCCGGCGACGAGGTGCCAGCGCGAGGCGCGGCGCCACAGGAGCGGAAGGAGGACGATCGGGAGGGGCTTCACCGCGATCGACAGCACAAACGCGATGCTGCCGAGGAGCGTCCGGCCGCGAACGAACGCGAACGCGGCGAAGGCGATGCAGAGCGCGCCGGCCACGTCGACGTGTCCGTGACGGGCGACCTCCAGCGAAACGAGCGGGCTCCAGAGATACGCGAGCACCCAGCCGGGATTCGCGCCCGCGGCAACCAACGACCCCCAGACGACGAGCGCCAGGAGCGCGTCGCAGACGAGGGCGGCCACCTTGATCGCTCGCGCCGATTCGCTCGGCGCCGTCGCGGCGAGGAAGAAGAGCTGCGCGCCCGGAGGATAGGGGCTCGGCACGTCCGGGTTGTTCACCGGCCAGCTCTCGCTCGTGCGCAGGTGGGCGAACGCGGGATCGGCCGGAACCACCGTGTACGGGCTCAGGCCCGCGCGGACGAGGCGGGCGTCCCAGACGTAGCGGCGCACGTCCGCGTCCCGTTCGGGAGGCGCAAGCAGCAGGGGGATGCGAAAGGCCAGAGCCAGCGCGGCGCAGCCGGCCAGCGTGCGCCCGGAAGGACGCAGGCCATTCGCGACCTGGTGCAGCGCTGCGAAGTATCCGACGGCGGCGAGCGAGAGAAGGGCGAAGAAGAGGACGGTCCCCTCGGCCGGTACGATCACTCCGAACGTGAGCAGCGCAAGCCCGACGACGGCGCCGCCTGCCCACAAGACGTAGCTGCCGCGGATCACCCGGCAAGCTCCTCGTCGTGGGCGTCCCACGACGCGAGCAACGCAGCGGTGCGAGGCGCTCGCGAAGGGTCGATGCTCAATTCGGCCGCCAGCCGGCGCAGGTCCGCGGGCACGTCGACATCGTACCAGGGCGCGGTGAAAGCGACCGACAGTCCGCGCGCCCGCGCGCTTTCGAGCAGCGCATCGCGCGCGTTGCGAGTGCCGAGCGGCGCCGGGTCGAAGAGGCGCGGATGCGTCGCCGACGCGCCGACGAGATAGTAGCCGCCGTCCTCGGTCGGTCCCACCACCAGGTCGTTGGTCTCGAGAAGCTCGAAGGCCGCCTGGAGGATCTCGAGCGGCAGATGCGGACTGTCGCTGTCGACCGCGACCACGCGGCGGAAGTCCGGGACGAAATGCTCGAAGGCCGAACCGAGCGCGGCGGCGAGTCCGTCGCCGGGTTGGCCGATGACCTGGACGCCCGCCGGCAATCGGGCCTCGATGTCGGCCACGTCCTGCGGGGGGCACATGACGGCTGCGTGGACGCGAGAGAGGCCCTGGACGAGCGCCAGCGTATCGCCCAGCATGCAGTCGGAGAGCCGGGCAATGTCGTGCGGCGGGTACGCGCCGGTCAGCCTCGTCTTGACGAAGCCTTCGCGGGGAGCCTTCGCCATGACCACGACGGCGCCGCGTGTCATGCGGCCGGTCCTGGTTCCGCGGGGCGCAGCCGGTTCTTCACGATGCCCGTGAGGATGCACCAGGCGGCGCCGATCGAGCCTCTCAGCGTTCCGCTGATCTTCGAGATGCCGAGGCGCGGGTGGTAGCTGACGGGTACCTCCATCACACGATATCCGTGCATCGCACCGCGCGTCACGAGCTCGACGGCCCACCCATAGGTCATCTCGCGCAGATCGACCGCCCGCAGCACGTCGCGGCGCACGGCCCGGAACGGTCCGAGATCGGTCAGAGAGACTCCGTAGAGCCACCGGATCAACGTCGCCGCGAGGCGGTTGCCGAACACGGCGTGCCACGGCATGGCGCCGGGCGCGAGGCCGCCTGCGAGCCGCGATCCGAGGACGACGTCCGCGCGGCCCTCGCGGATCGGCTCGATCAGACGCCCCAGCTCGCGAGGCCGGTCGCTGTAGTCCCCGTCGAGGAACACGACCGTGTCGGGGTCGTTCGCGGCGGCGAGGCCGGCCAGGCAGGCGCGCGTCCCGTCGGTCGAGCCCGCGTCGACGACCAGCACTTCGGCGACGAGGGTCGCAGGAATCTCGTCGAGGACGCGCGCGATCGAGCTCGCCTCGTCGTACGTGGGGATGACGACGCTGACGCGCATCGCCTATCCGAGGCGCCAACCTGGATAGCGGCGCGCGAGCACGGAGTCCGCGCCCCAGGTTCGTCCGGCCCGCGCCCCGGCGAGGCTGAATGCGACGATCACGGGCATGGCCAGCTCCCAGAACCAGGCCGTGCCGAGCTCCGACAGCCACAGGCTGAAGAGGAACGCTCCGGCGGCGGCGGCGACGAGGCGCGTCGCGGCGCCCGCCACCAGGAGCACGCCGAATCCGAGCTCGGTCATGGCCTGCAGCGGCGCGACGATGCGCGCGTTGGCTGCCATCACAGACATGATCGCCTTCCAGGCGGCCGGTGAGTGTCCGTTCTTCAGGTAGTAGTCGATGACTCCCTTGTACCCCGACGGCGAGTACGCGCCTTTGCCCAGGTTCTCGAAGAAGACCCAGATGAACATCGCGCCGAGCGCCACACGCAACACCGCCAGCGCGCGCTGCTCGCGGGACGCCCCGATCATCTCCGTTGCGTGGTCTTCCAAAGGATCCCTCCTCTTCCCCTGGTTCGGACAGCCGCGTCCTTATACCCGACAGCGGCGACCTTCGGGTTGATACCTCGATCGACCAAAACGATGGCCCCATCGCTAACTACCGATGGGGCCAAGCGAATTTGGTTGCGGGGGCAGGATTTGAACCTGCGACCTTCGGGTTATGAGGCACCGGACGAAGGCTTGCAAGCCTTCGCAAGGCCTGCGCCGAGGGCCGTCTCGAGCACCTGCGTGTCGTCAACGCGGTCTGGCTGTCTCCGCTCGCGGTGGCCGCCTTCGCCCGCCGCCGGCGCGCTCAGAACCGGGGGGACTCTTAAGCGTCAACCGAGTGGCCGGAGCTGGAAGAGGTCACGGCCCCATCACGCACGCCAGGAACGTGGTGCGCTGACGGCGCACGACCGCGGCGCAGCAGCGCAGCCAGCTCCGCAGTCCGAACCCGCTAACGATTGCGGGAGCGTGGAGGATGACGTGCTTCCCGGTGATGACGCCGCAGACCATACCAGGAGGACCGTGCATGCGGCGTCCTGTTACAGATCGGCATCGCGCTTTTCCGCGCTTCTGCGCCTGTAACGTTCGGGCGACTCAACGTACTCCAGGAGGCAGTCCACAATCCCTTTCTGGAGGAACCCATGTCGATGAAGAACGCCGTCCTCGCTGCCGCCGTCGCCTCGATGTTCGTCTCGGGTGCGGCATTCGCGAAGGGCAAGACGGACAAGAAGACGAGCAGCACGGTGAAGTGTGAGGGCGTCAACGAGTGCAAGGGTCACGGCTCGTGCAAGAGCGCCACCAACGCCTGCAAGGGACAGAACGGGTGCAAGGGCCAGGGCGTCACCGAGACCACCGCGAAGGATTGCAACGCCAAGGGCGGCAAGGTCGCGGTCGCCGCGAATTAGTCCGGACGCGGGGCGAGGATGGCGTTCGCACGCAAAGATCTGGGACACGGGATCGGGCTCCGCTCGAAGCACTACGGTCGCTTCCTTGCGGAAGCGCCGCCCGTCGGCTGGGTCGAAGCGGTCAGCGAAAACTTCCTCGCCCCGGGCGGTCGCCCCGTGGCGGTGCTGGAAAAGGTCCGCCGCGACGTGCCTGTCGTGCTGCACGGGGTTTCGCTCGCAATTGGCTCGGTGGATCCGCTGGATCGGCGGCTGCTGCGCGGTCTCCGCGAGCTGACGGATCGGGTCCAGCCCGCCTACGTGTCGGACCACCTCTGCTGGGGTCGTCACGCCGGGCGTTACTCGCACGACCTCCTGCCACTGCCGTACACCGAAGAGGCACTCGCGCACGTGGTCTCGCGCGTGCGGCAGGTGCAGGACGTGCTCGGCCGGCAGATCCTGCTCGAGAACGTCTCCAGCTACGTCGCGTACGCCGACTCCACGCTGACCGAGTGGGAGTTCCTCGCCAGCGTGGCCGAGGAGGCGGACTGCGGCATCCTGCTCGACGTCAACAACATCTTCGTGAGCGCAAGGAACCACGGATTCGATCCCGACGCATATCTCGCGGGCATCCCGGATGACCGCGTGGGCCAGTTCCACCTCGCCGGTCACAGCGACCACGGCACATACCTTCTCGACACGCACGACGCGCCGGTCCCTGATGCTGTCTGGGAGCTCTACCGCTCGGCGCTGCGCCGCTTTGGCCGGGTGCCCGCACTCATCGAGTGGGACGACCACGTCCCCGAGCTCGAGCGCCTCGTCGAAGAGAGCGTCCGCGCCCGCGCGATCGAGGCCGAGGTGCTGGGATGAACCTCGCGGAAACTCAGCGGCTCTTCTGGGAACTGCTGCAGGGCCACGAGCCTCCGCTCGACGCGTTCATCGGGTCGCCGGACCTGCCTGCGGGCGAGCGGGTGGCCATCTACATCAGCATGGTCCTCCACCGCCAGGTGGATGCACTTCGCGAGACCTTCCCCAGGGTCGTGGCTGTGCTCGGGGACGAGCGGTTCTTCGCGACGGCCGCTGCCTACGTGCGCACCCATCCCTCGGAGCATGCCGATCTGGGGCAGCTGGGGCGCCATTTCGCAGCGTTCGTGGAGCGGCTGGACGTGCGCGACCTGGCGCGGCTCGAGTGGGCGCGGGGCGAGGTCTTCGAGGCGGCCTTCTCCGAGCCGCTCTCGGGAGCTCACTTTGGCAGCCTCGCGCAGGATCCGGTCGCGTTCATGAAGCACACCGCGAAGCTGATCGCTGCGCTGCGCCTGCTCGAGTTGGACCACGACATCGGGCCGCTCTGGGAAGGGACCTCGACGAACGCCGCGCCGGACCCGGTGCGGCTGGTGGTCTGGCGCAACGGATTCGAGGTTTTCCATGTGGCCGTGGAGCCCGACGAATCCCGCGCCGTTCGACTGGCGCTCGCGAGCGCGCCACTGGGCGACATCTGCGGCGCGTTCGCCGACCCGCAGCGGGCCTTCGACACGCTCCAGAGCTGGGTGGCGGAGGGCTGGATCGCTGCGTCGTGACGGCGACGGACGCGCACCATCAGCCGCCGGCGGCGAACTCGGGGTACAGGGTCATTCCGCCGTCGACGTACAGGCTGGTGCCGGTGACGTAGTCCGAGTCGTCGGAGGCGAGCCAGACCGCGGCGTTGCCGATGTCCTCTGGCTCGCCGA